>NZ_AKFK01000017.1:0-37971 GCF_000272495.1 Methylobacterium sp. GXF4
GGCGGCGGGGGCTTCCTCCACGGGGGCCGCTGCCGCACCGCGGGACTTGCGACGCTGCTGGCCGAGGCCGAGGGCGCGGGCCAGCTCGGAGCGCTGCGCCGAATAGCTCGCCGCCGTCATCGGGTAGTCCCGCGGCAGGCCCCATTTCTCGCGGTAGGCTTCGGGGCTCAGACCGCGCAACGTCAGGTGACGCCGCAGGGTCTTGTAGGGCTTGCCGTCTTCGAAACTGACGATGTGGTCGTGCGTGATAGACTTCCGGATTTGCGCCGGGCTCATCTTTTCCACGACGGTCGAAGACCCCGTCCCCGAAGCCGAAAGGCTGTTCAGGGCTGCGTGAATGCCGCCGATCAGGCCCGGAAGTTCCGAGGGCGGCACCGAATTGTTCGACACATAGGCCGCGATGATATCGACCGCCAGCTCAATGTGTTCGGCCTGCTCAGCTTCAGCGCTATCGCTCACGTTGAACCTCTGACGTAGCAACTATCCGGTTCGCTCAATCCCGTAAGGATCGTATCGAATTCTGCCAGACGCTACCGGATTTGCGAGAAAAGCTCAATCGCTACTTTTGCACGCAAACGAAATTTAAGAGCGACTGGCCGTCGGCTGGACGTGCCGCGCTGGTTCGGCGTTGACGGCGCATTAACCATGCCGACGCTAGCTTACGTTAACCATACCGACGACCTCGGAGGCGCCGGCGTGATCTGTAGATCCGGCCTCATAGGCCGCGATGCGTAGGTGGAGGCCAAGATCAGGTGCGGATGGCGGGCGCCGATCGGCGGGGACGGCAGGACATCAGGCTCGCCCTCGCGGCCCTGACGCTCGCGCTCGCCGCATCGCCCGTCCTCGGCCAGCGCTTCGACGCGACCAGCCCGGTCACCGGCCAGCCGGACAATCCCGGGATCGGACAGGATACCGCGCCGAACGGTCTTCCGGCCCTCCGGCGGCGCGTCCCCGACGGCCTGTCCCGGGATGACGGCCGTGCTTCCTCCGGCGGAGACCCGACGGGCGGCGAGCAGACCGGGGGCGACAGCCTGCGGTCCCCGCTCTCGCCGGCGATCCCCACGCAGAGCCAGCCGGGCCTCTCGCAGCTCGGGACCCGCATCACCGGCAGCGGCCAGCGCACCGGCGGATCGACCACGGCGCCGAGCAACCGCACGCCGTCGAGCCTGCTGCGCTCCCGGGCCGCCCCGCCCCGGCGCATCGGTTCCCCGACGCGCAGGGTCACCCAGGAGGTCACGCAGGTGCCGGCGCCGGCGCTGCGCCTGACCCCGGTGATCCAGCAGGCCGTGGTCGGCGTGCCGGTGCAGCCGGTCCTGGCGTCGCGCCCCGTCCTGCCGCTCTTCGCGATCACCCCGGCCCTGGGTCTGCTGACGCCGGGATTCATCCTCGGCACCGACCTCGCTCGGCCGATCCCGACCGATCCGGCCTACGCGCCGATCGGCTACCGGATCGGCACCTTCACGGTGCTGCCGAGCTTCGCGCAGAGCATCGGCTACGATTCGAACCCGGACCAGACCAACCGGCAGGCCGCCCGGGGATCGGTGGCCCTGCGCACCGAGGCCGCGGTGGATTTCCGCAGCGACTGGTCCTCCAGCTCGCTCCAGGGCGCGCTGCGCGGCTCATACCTGGAGACGCCGCAGAACGAGGCCGCCAGCCGGCCGGCCGCGGACGGCACCGTCCGGCTGCGCATCGACGTCAACCGCGACCTGCACGTCGACGCGGAGGGCCGCTTCCTCGTCGACACGCAGCGCACGTCGAGCCCCAACCTTCAGGCCGCCGCGGCGACGAGCCGGCCGCTGCTCGCCGTCTACGGCGCGTCGCTCGGCGCCACGGAGACGTTCAACCGGCTCTCCGTGACCCTGCGCGGCTCGGTCGACCGCTCGCAATTCGACAACGCCCAGCTCGCAGGCGGCCAGACCATCAATCAGGCCGACCGCAACCTGAACCAGTACAGCCTGCAGCTGCGCACCGCCTACGAGGTCAGCCCGGACCTGAGCCCCTTCGTGGACCTGCTGGGCGATACCCGAATCTACGATCTGCGCCGGGACACCAACGGCATCCGCCGCGATTCCGACGGCATCGCCCTCATGGTCGGGGCGAGCTTCGGCCTCGCCCGCTCGATCACCGGCGAGATCTCGGCCGGCATCCAGCACCGCTCCTACGTCGATCCCTCCTTGCGGGACATCGACGCGCCGCTGGTCAACGCCGCGCTGGTCTGGTCGCTGAGCCCGCTCACCACCGTCCGGTTCACCGCGGCGACGGGCGTGACCGAGACCACGATCCTCGGCTCGAGCGGCATCCTCACCGAGGTCGCCACCGTCGAGCTCCAGCACGATCTGCTGCGCAACCTGTCGATCGTGTTCGGCGGCTCGTTCCTGAAGAACGACTACCAGGGCAGCACCATCCGGGAGAACGGCTTCTCAGCTACCGCGCGGCTCGATTACCGCTTCACCCGGTGGCTGACCTTGCGGGGGACCTACATCTACCAGCAGATCGACAGCACGTCGGTGGGCTCGAGCTTCCGCGACAACACCTTCCTGGTCGGCCTGCGGGTCAATCCCTGACCGCGTCAGAAGCGCTCGACCCAGGGGCGCAACTCCAGCTCCGAGGTCCAGGCGCTGCGGTCCTGGCGCAGCAGGTCGCGGTAGGCGCGGGCGATCGCGTCCGGGTCGAGATGGCTGTCCGGGGCGTCCGGCGGCTCGCCGCCCCGGGCCGGATTCCGGATCGCGCCGTCGATCACCACGTGGGCGACGTGGATGCCCTGCGGCTGCAATTCGCGGGCAAGGCTCTGGCCGAGGCCCCGCAGCGCAAATTTCCCCATGGCGAAGGGCGCCGAGCCGGCAAAGCCCTTCACGCTCGCCGAGGCGCCGGTGAGCAGGATCGCCCCGTGCCGGTGCGGCAGCATCCGGCGCGCGGCGGCCTGCGCCACCAGGAAGCCGCCATAGGCGGAGACCATCAGGGATTGGGCCACCGCCGCCGGATCGAGATCGACCAACAATCCGCGCAGCCGGCCGCTCGCGTTGTAGACGACCACGTCGGGCGCGCCGCGGAGCGCCGGCTCCAGGCGCGCGAACAGGGCCTCGACGTCGCTCGGGTCGCTCGCGTCGCAGGCATGGATGGCCGCGCCGGTCTCGGCCGCGAGGGCCGACAGCTTCTCGACGTTGCGGGCCGCGAGCCCGACCTTCAGCCCGTCCGCCGCCAGGAGCCGGGCGAGCGAGGCGCTGAGGCCGGAGCCTGCCCCGACGATCAGGGCGCGCGAATAGGTCGGTGTCATGGGCGGACGCTCCGTTCGATCCTCTGAGGATGCCGCGACGGCCCGCGTCTTCAAGCCCTCAGGTGCGACGCTCCGCGAAGAAGGTGCGCAGGAGTTCGGCCGCCTCGGTCTCGCGGAAGCCGCCATAGACCTCCGGTGCGTGGTGGCAGGTCGGCTGGTTGAACACCCGCGGCCCGTGCTCGACCCCGCCGCCCTTGGGGTCGGCCGCGCCGTAATAGAGCCGCCGGATCCGGGCGAAGGAGATCGCGCCGGCGCACATCGGGCAGGGCTCCAGGGTGACGTAGAGATCGCAGCCGGTCAGGCGCTCGTCGCCGAGGGCCGCGCAGGCGGCGCGGATCGCCAGGATCTCCGCATGCGCGGTCGGGTCGTGGAGCGCCCGCGGCCGGTTATGGGCGACCGCGAGCACCCGACCGTCGCGGACCACGACGGCGCCGACCGGCACCTCGCCGGCCGCGGCCGCCGCCCGCGCGGCGGCAAAAGCCCGGTCGAACGCCCCTTCGGCGCCCGCGGATTCGTGCTCCGCTCGGTGGATCGGTTCGGCCGCCACTGTGTTTATCACCCCATCGCCGGGACAGGCACCGACCGGCGCCGGACACTGATCCAGGTCAATGTTAATGCCTGGAACATTCCTCTCAGCACCGATGTTGCCATATCGATTGCGGCGCCGCCGCGAGATGATTGGACGGAAGGAAACGCCATGAGCAGCACCACCGACAAGATCAAGGGCGCGGCCAACGAGGCCCTCGGCAAGGCCAAGCAGGGTCTGGGTGACGTGACCAACAACGACAAGCTGAAGACCGAGGGCGCCGCCCAGGAGCTCAAGGGCAAGGCCCAGGGCACCGTCGGGGATGCCAAGAGCGCCGTGAAGTCGGCGACCGACAAGATCTGAATTCGCTGACCCGACGGGATCGGAATCCGCCGCCGGCGGGTTTCGATCCTGAACCGGCTGAACTTCGTGAGGATGCCATGATCGGTTGGGCTATCACGTTTCTCGTCGTCGCTCTCGTGGCGGCGCTTCTGGGTTTCGGCGGCATCGCCGGCACGGCCGTCGAGGCGGCCAAGATCGTGTTCTTCGTGGCGATCGCCCTGTTCCTGATCTCCGCCGTGTTCGGCGTGATGCGCGGGCGCTCTCCGAGACTCTGAACGACGCAAATCTGAAACGACGCGCCGAAAGGCGCGTGAGCCGGGGCGGTCCATTTGGGCCGCCCCTTTGCGTTCGGGCGGGGCATATTCCTTTGCCGCCGCTCAACCCGTCTCGCCTGTCCGGGCCGGCTCTGGTAAGGCCGGCGCATGAGTGACTTGCCGAAAGACGACGGTCCGGGGGCTTTCGCCCAGCCGGACGCTGAGACCACGCGAACCGAGCGCTGGACGCCCGCGACCGATGCGGGCAGCGAATCCGCGACGCCGCCGAAGGGCCAGCCGTCCGCGAGCGAGCCGAAACCGCCCCGGCCCTCCGTCCCGGCCGAGCCCGTGCCCGAGCTTGCGGAGGCCGACGGCGAAGCGGCCACACCGCCCGGCGAGCGCATCGCCAAGGCGATGGCCCGGGCCGGGATCGCGTCGCGGCGCGACGCCGAGGCGATGATCCTGGCCGGGCGCGTCAGCGTCAACGGCGAGACGCTGACCTCGCCCGCGCGCAACGTCACCGACGACGACACGATCCTGATCGACGGCGAGCGCATGCCGGCGCGCGAGCGCAGCCGCCTGTGGATCTTCCACAAGCCGCGCGGCCTCGTCACCACGGCGCGCGATCCGGAAGGCCGCCAGACGGTCTTCGAGGTCCTGCCCGAGGATCTGCCCCGGGTCGTGGCGGTCGGCCGGCTCGACATCAACACCGAGGGCCTGCTGCTGCTCACCAACGATGGCGGTCTCGCGAAAGTGATCGCCCATCCCGACACGGGCTGGCTGCGCCGCTACCGCGTCCGCGCCCACGGCGACACCGATCAGGCGCAGCTCGACAAGCTCGCCAAGGGCGTGACCATCGACGGGATGGAGTACGGCCCGGTGGAGGCGACGCTGGACCGGGTCCAGGGCGACAATCTCTGGCTGACGCTCGGTCTGCGCGAGGGCAAGAACCGCGAGGTCAAGCGGATCCTCGAACATCTGGGCCTGTCGGTGAACCGGCTGATCCGGCTGTCCTTCGGTCCGTTCCAGCTGGGCGATCTGGAAGTCGGCCTCGTCGAGGAAGTGCGCATGCGCGTCCTCAAGGACCAGCTCGGCAAGGCGCTCGCGGAGCAGGCCGGAGTGGATTTCGAGAGCCCGGTCCGCGAGCCGATCGGCGCCTTCGGCAGCTCCAAGAAGGCCGAGCGCGCCCCGGCGCCCGCCGGCACCCGCAACGCCGCGCGCCCCGCGCCGGCACCCCGGGTCTCGACCGGCGGGGTCGGCTCCGGCCCGCGCAAATCCGCCTGGCGGGCCGAGGAGGAGACCGGTAAGCCGCGGGCCGCCCGTGTCCCGCGCCGGGGCGCCGATCCCCGCGCGTCACAGGCGGCCGCGGCCGAGCGCGGCCATGAGCGGGTCGGCTCATTCCAGAAGGGCGACCGCCGGGTCGTCGTCGAGCGCCTCGCTCCGAGCCCGGTCGAGCCGGTCCAAGAGGAGAAGCCGCGTCGGCGTTACGCCGATCGCGGCGCCCCCGAGGGCGGCCAGCGCAGCGCGGCGGGCCGTCCGGAACGTGGCGGCTGGGATAGAGGCGGACCGTCGGCGCGGAGCGATCGCGGTCCGGGCGAGCGGCCGAGCTATGGGGACCGTTCGGGACCGCGCGATTCGGCGCGGAGCGCGTCCGGTCCGCGCGACGACGCCCGGCGCGACGATCGCCGCGACGCGAAGCCGGCCGGACGCCGGGATCGCCCGTTCGCCGGAGCGTCGGCCGAGGGCGCCCCGCGCGGTGGCGGGGGCTTCCGGAGCGAGCGGTCCGGCCCCGGGGGCAAGCCCGCTTTCGGCGGCGCGAAGCCCGGCGGTGGATCGCGCCCGGGCGGCAAGCCCGGCGGTTTCGCCGGCAAGAGCGGCGGCGGCTTCGGCGGCAAGGCGCCCGGCGGTTTTGTGGGAAAGGGCCCGGGCGCCAAGCCCGGCGGACGTCCGGGCGGCTTCAAGGGCGGTGGCAAGCCCGGTGGCGCGAGACCGGGTGGCGCTGGCGGCGGGCGTCCGCCGCGCGGAGGCCGATGAGGATCGTCGGCGGTGCGTGGCGCGGCCGCAAGCTGGCGACGCCGCGCACCGATGCGATCCGCCCGACTTCGGACCGGTTGCGCGAATCCCTGTTCAACGTCCTGACCCATGCCTACGACGACGTGGTCGTGGGCGCGCGGGTGCTCGACCTGTTCGCGGGAACCGGCGCGCTGGGTTTCGAGGCGCTGTCCCGCGGCGCTTCCTACGCCCTCCTGGTCGATGAGGGCGCCGAGGCGCGCGCTGTGATTCGCTCGAACATCGAGGCCTTCGGCGCGGAAGGCGTGACCCGGCTGTTCCGGCGCGACGCGACCCGCCTCGGGCCGGTCGGCACCACGGCGCCGTTCTCGCTCGTCTTCTGCGATCCTCCGTACAATCGCGGCTTGGCGCCCGAAGCGCTGGCGAGCGCTGCCGCTGGGGCCTGGCTCGCCCCGGGTGCCCTGGCCGTCGTGGAAGAGGCCGAGGGCGTCCAGCCCGCATGGCCCGAGGGCTTCACCGCGCTGGAGCGTCGGGTCTACGGCGACACCGCGGTGGCCCTGGCGCGCTTCGCGGCCTGACAACGCGTCAGGGTTGAGGCTCCGCCCCGACCTCAGGGCCAAAATGAATCGCCAGCCAGATTGTCGGCGAATCGGTGCGCTCGACCCGGTGCCGACGATGGGGCTCGATCAGCACGCTATCGCCCGCCGACAGCGTGCGCGGCGCGGCCTCATCGGCGAAGCGCAGCGCGGCGGACCCCGCCAGCACCGCCACCCATTCGGCATGGGGCTGATCGTAATGGAAACCCGGCGGGCTAGCCTGCCCGGTCGAGACGATGCGCTCGACCCGCAAGCCGGGCGCCGCGTGCAGGATGGTGACGACCTCCTCGGAGGCTCCAAGGTCGAGATCGGCGTAGAGGTTCGTCAGGTGCAGAGCCGCCATCGCCGTCGCCTCTCGAATCAGGATCGCGAGACGACGTGTGGCGGGGAGTGGTGCCGGTCAACCGGCGGCGGCTGCCGGGTTCAGGCTGACGGCGCGGCACCGTTGGTCGAAGCCTTCTGCGCCGCGCCGTCCGCGGGGGCGGTGGCATGGCCGATCCGGGCCGCGGACTTCACCAGCGCGATGACATCGCGGCGCATCTGGTCGTCGCCGATCTGATTGTAGGCCCGCAGCAGTTCCACGGCCCCGGCGACCCGGAGCAGGGCCGGGCCGTTCTCGCTCGACGCTTCCGGCTCCGGCTCGAAGAAACTCGACACCGGAACGCCGAGGCGCTCGGCGATCGCCTGGAGCCGCCCGGCTCCGACGCGGTTCTTGCCGGTCTCGTATTTCTGAACCTGCTGGAAGCTGACGCCCAATGCACTGGCCAGGGCGGACTGGCTCAGCCCGTTGGCCGCCCGCAGGAACGCGATCCGGCTGCCGACCCCGTGATCGATGGCCGTGGTCTGCTTCGGCTTGGGGGTGGGGTTGGACATGATGAAAAGTCCGAACTTCTTCAGGTTGCGGCAATCGTGGTCGTCAGACCTTGGCCGCCGTTCACAACCCAAAGGTGCAACATCACGCGGCTAAGGTCCAAACGTGACGCATGTTAGTGCCATAGTGCAGCCGAGTGCGCAACGAATGGTCACGCTTGTGCCACCATGCAGAGCGAACATAGCCACCTCGGTTTCGCAATCGTGCCAAGGCGATCGACACACAGATCGGCGACCGACCAATTTTGAGGAAAACGACTACGCCGGTCGGGACTTTCCGGGAATGATCGACTGCGCGCGATTGCCTGCGGCCCAAGTGATTCGCTTTTGTCTAAACTGGCGCACGCCCCATCGACCGGACTTCGATCTGTGCTAGGCCCTCCGCTCAGGCGGCGGGACCGAGCCAATCGGTGACGATGCGTAGTTGATCCGCGTCGAGCAGAGCCGGTGCGTGCCCGCAATCCGGGATCTCGACGCGCTCGGTGGGCGGTCCGCGGCGGGTCATCTCGTCCGCCGTGGAGGCGAGGAGCAGTTCCGAATGCTCGCCCCGCAGCAGCAGGACCGGGCAGGTGATCGCGTCCCAGTCGCGCCACATGCTGACGCTGTAGACCCGCCCTGGCCGGAACGCGTCGCCGATGCCGGGATCGTAATGGGGCCGCCAGCCGCCGTTGGGCTCCGGGAAGAAGCTGTGCTTGGCGATGTGGCGCCACTGTTCGTCCGTGAGCGGGCCGAAATCCGACAGCACGGTCCGCAGGCGCGATTCGCCAGACGCTAGGTTGTGGTGGAGGCGCGGCGCGTCGCGCAGCCGCGTGCCGATGTGGCGGATCGGCGCCCAGGGCAGGAACGGTCCGATATCGTTGATGACCATCCGGCGGATCGGGGTGTTGGCCGCGGCGGCCAGCACCATGCCGGTGAGGCCGCCGAGCGACGTGCCGACCCAGTCAATCTTCCCGCTGATCCGCAGATGCCCGATCAGCGCGGCCATGTCGGCCGCGTATTGGGGCAGGCCGTAGAGTTCCGGATCCTTGAGCCAGCCGCTCAAGCCCCGCCCGGGCAGGTCCGGGCACACGACCCGGTAGCCCATCTTCGCCAGCTTATAGCCGAGCGGGTCGAAATCCCGGCCCTGCCGGCTGAGACCGTGGACGCAGACGACCACGTGCGGGCTGTCCGGGTCGCCCCATTCGACATAGGCGATGCGGTGGAAATCGTGGGGCGCGTAGGCCGCGAAATGGCCGGTCCGGAACGGCACGTCGGCGCGGCTGAGGTCGTCGAGTCGCGGCATGGATTCGGGTGCCGCCACGCGCTCGGCAGCCAGCGCGGTCACGGGGTTTCCGTGCGCGACGCGGCCTCGCGGGCGAGGCGGCTGGTCGTCTGGTGCAGGTCGACCATCTGGTCGGTCAGGCGACGCGACTGCTCCTGCATGAACGTGACGTGCAGCGCCGCCATCTCGCGGGCATCGGCCGCCTTGGCCAGCCGCTCGGCGAAGTCGAGGGAGGCGCGGACATTGGTGTCCGAGGCGACCAGC
This sequence comes from Methylobacterium sp. GXF4, assembly GCF_000272495.1. Lineage (NCBI taxonomy): Bacteria > Pseudomonadati > Pseudomonadota > Alphaproteobacteria > Hyphomicrobiales > Methylobacteriaceae > Methylobacterium > Methylobacterium sp. GXF4. The sequence continues at coordinate 9,398 of NZ_AKFK01000017.1, forward strand.
ATGCGGTGCCCGATCTCCCGCATGGCGGCCATCGTGTGCGCGGCATTGTCCTCGAAGGCGTTGTAGAGCCGCGCGCCGGCGGCGTCCCATTGCTCGCGCATCCTCCGGGCGCCCGCGACGTTGCTGTCGGAGAGCTGGTGCGCCGTCTCACGGCTCGAGCCCATGACCGAGCGCCAACCTTCGAAGCTCTGCGCAATCGAGGTCTCGAAGGCGTTGAGCGCCATCTCGCCGGCCTCCGCGAAGTGTTCGTAGGCCTCGCGGACCCGGGCGAGGCTGCCTTCGGCGAGATCGCGCCCGGCCTGCGGCGAGACCATCGGCAGGTTGTCGTCCTTCACAAGCCTCTCCCGCGTTTCGACCGTGCCGCCGCCGCGACGGGCAGCACCCCCGGCATCCGCCAGGGCGGCGGCCTCGTCAACCGCCGCGGCCTGACAGAACAACCGATCGGCCCGACAGGTTTCCGCATCCGTGCAAGGGGATGATGACAGGCCCCGCCTGTAACCAACGCGGCGATTGACAGTCCGGCGGGGCGCGACGTCATCTCTTGGTCACGCGCACGCCACGCCAGACGCCCGATCAGAAGGCCGAGAGATGACGGAGACAGATCCGCCCCGCGCGGGCGCCCAGGAATCCGCCCGTCATTCGTTCGAGACCGGCCTCGACCGGACCCCCGCGAATGACGTCCCGCTAACCCCCGCCAGCCTGCTCGCCCGGGCGGCCGCCTCGGTCGGGGCCCGAATTGCGGTCATCGACGGAGCGCGGCGCCTGACCTACGCCGACCTGTATCGCCGCTGCCGCCGCCTCGCCTCGGGGCTGGCTACGCGGGGGATCGGGCGGCTCGACACGGTGGCGATCCTCGCGCCGAACGTGGCGGAGATGATCGAGGCGCATTTCGCCGTGCCGATGCTCGGCGCCGTGCTGAACCCGCTGAACACCCGCCTCGATCCGGCGACGATCGCGTTCTCCCTGGACCATGGCGGCGCCCGGGTGCTGATCGTCGAGGCCGAGTACGGGGCTCTCGCCGCCCGGGCGCTCGCCGACCGAGCCGGGCCGATCCTGGTGGTGGAGATCGGCGCCAGCGGCATCGCCGGCGCAATTCCCTACGAGACCGTGCTCGCGGAGGGCGACCCGGACTATGCCTGGCCCGGCCCGGCGGACGAGTGGCAGTCGCTCTGCCTGCTCTACACCTCGGGCACCACCGGCGACCCGAAGGGTGCGGTCTACAGCCATCGCGGCGCCTATCTCCAGGCGCTCGGCAACGCCGTCACCTTCGGGCTCACGGGCGAGAGCGTGTATCTCTGGACCCTGCCGATGTTTCATTGCAGCGGCTGGTCCTATCCCTGGGCGAGCGTCGCGGCCTGCGCCACCCAGATCTGCCTGCGCAAGGTCGAGCCGGCGGCGATTTTTTCGCTGATCGCCGAGCATGGGGTGACGCATCTCTGCGGCGCGCCGATCGTGCTCTCGATCATCGCCCACGCCCCGGCCTCGGATCGCGTGCCGTTTCCGCAGCGGGTGCGCTGCGCGGTCGGCGGCGCAGCTCCGTCCTCGACGATCATCCGCACGATGGAGGAGCTCGGCTTCCAGGTCACGCATCTCTACGGCGCCACCGAGAGCTACGGCCCGGCGACCGTCTGCCTGGAGCAGCCCGACTGGGCCGACCTGCCGGACGACGACCGCTACGCCCGGATGGCCCGCCAGGGCGTACCCCTCGCCACCCTCGAAGCCGCCATCGTGGTCGACCCGGACACCGACCGGCCGGTGCCGCAGGACGGGCTGACCGTCGGGGAGATCTGCCTGCGCGGCAACACGGTCATGAAGGGCTATCTCGGCAATCCCGACGCCACCGCGAAGGCGCTCGCCGGCGGCTGGTACCGCACCGGCGACCTCGCCGTCTGGCACCCCGACGGCGCCGTCGAGATCAAGGACCGGGCCAAGGACATCATCATCTCGGGCGGGGAGAACATCTCCAGCCTGGAGGTCGAGGAGGTGCTGATGCGCCACCCCGCGGTGATGCTGGCCGCCGTGGTTGCGCGTCCGGACGCGACCTGGGGCGAGAGCCCCTGCGCGTTCCTCGAGATGAAGCCGGGCGCGGCGTCCCCCAGCGATCAGGAGCTGATCGCGTTCTGCCGGGAGCGGATGGCGCGGTTCAAGGTGCCCAGGACGGTGGTGTTCGGCCCCCTGCCCAAGACCTCGACCGGCAAGATCCAGAAATTCGTCCTGCGCGAGCAGGCCCGGGCGCTCTGAGACGTCAGGCGCCCGCTTTCGCCGGCTTCCAGATGTCGGCGGCGGCATCCGCGGCGGCGCTGAGCGCATCGTGCAACTCCGGGTCGGCATCGCGCGCGCCGGCCCGGATCGCCCGGACCAGATCGTCCAGCGCGTCATCGCCCGGGCTGCCCAGGACCCGCGTGCCGGCGTCCTTCAGCCGACCTGCCTGAGCGAGCTCGCGGGCGGCGATGCCGATCGCGTTGGCCACCATCAGGGCGACGTAGCGCGGCCGGCCGGCGAGGCCCGGGACGACCTCCTCGGTGAGCGCCCGGCGGGCGGCGTCGAGGAGCGCGGCGCCGGAGGGTTCGTCCTGCATGCTCAGTTCCAGCTTTCCGGGGCGGTCGCCCGCAGGATCGTGCGTTCCAGCTCCGGCACCATCCGGCCGGTGAGGGCCAGCTCCAGGGAGAATTCCCGGCCCGACACGTGGCGGGCGCCCTGTTCCAGGGCGATCACCGCCCAGCGCAGATGCGCCAGCACCTCCCAATAGGCGACGCTCGCGGGGTCGATCGCGCGCCCGCTCTCCTGCGTGTAGCCCCGGTAGAACGCCGCCCGGGAGCCGATGCCGCCGGCCTCGAGATCCGGCCGCCCGAAGCGCCAGCAGGCGGCGCAGAACCAGCCGAGATCCTGCGCGGGATCGCCCCAGCCGGCAAACTCCCAATCGAGGATCGCGGTGAGCCCGGATCCGTCGACCATGTAGTTTCCGGTTCGGAAATCCCGATGCACCAGGGCCGGCGACGGACAATCCAGCGCCCGGACCTCGCCCCAGCGCAGTCCCCACTCGATCGCCGGGCGCTTGGCGCCGATCCCGTCGAGGCTGGCGCGCAGGCGCGCGATCTCGGCGCGCGCCGGCTGCGCCTCGGGCGCCCCCAGGAAGGCCAGCCCAGCGGGCGGCTCCCGCGGGTCGAGAGCACCGTGGATCCGGGCGAGTTCCCGGCCGAGCGTCTCGGCCAGAACCTCCCGGTCGCCGCCGAGAGAGAGATCCTTGACGATGCGCGGCCCGAGACCCACGCCCTCGACCAGGCCCATCAGCGCGAAGGGGGCGCCGACCACGGCGGGATCGTCGCAGAACCCGACCGGTTCCGGCACGCGCACGCCGGCCCGCCAGACCGCCTCCAGGATACGGAACTCCTCCGCCCGCGAACGGCTCGACGCGATGGTCGCGGCGGCGTCCATCCGGAGCACGAAGGCCCGCGCCGTGTCGCCGATCCGGCACTGAACCAGCCGGTTCTCCTGGATCGAGCCGCCCCCCAGCGGCCGAATTTCCTCGATGGCGAGGTCCGGACAGCCGAGATGCTCGGCGATCCAGTCACGCAGCCGCTCCTGTTCCATCGGCTAAAGACCCGACACGAGGTGGCCGCCGTCGACCGCGATGACGCTGCCGGTCATGTACGACCCGGCATCCGACGCCAGCAGCAGGAGCGGCCCGTCGAGCTCGGACGCCTCGCCCAGACGGCGCTGCGGCACGCGCTTGATCAGCGCCTTGCCGGGCTCGGACTCGAAGAACGCGTCGTTCAGCTCGGTGGCGATGTAGCCGGGCGCGAGCGCATTCACCCGGATCCCGTGGCGCGCCCATTCGAGCGCCAGGCTCTTGGTGAGCTGCACGACGCCGGCCTTCGAGGCGGCGTAGGGCGCCAAGCCGCCGGTGACCCGCAGGCCCAGGATCGACGCGATGTTGACGATGCTGCCGCCGGCCCCGTGCCGGACCATGCGCCGCCCGGTCGCCTGCGCCACCAGCCAGACACCCTTCAGATTCGTGTCGAGCACGAAATCCCATGCGGCCTCGTCGAGGTCGAGAGCCGGTTTCGTTGCGGTGACGCCGGCATTGTTGATGAGCACCGACACGGGCCCGAACCGCGCCTCGGCGGCATCGAGGGCCTGCTCGACGCTCGCGGCCTCGGTCACGTCCAGGACGATGGCGTGCGCCTCGCCCCCCTCCCCTTCGACCCGGGCGACGGTCTCGGCGAGCGCGTCGGCGCGGCGGGCGCCGAGCGACAGGCGGGCGCCGGCCCTGGCCAGCGTGACGGCGAAGTGGCGGCCGAGGCCGCTCGACGCGCCGGTGACCAGAACGTGCCGGCCGGTGAGATCGAACAGGCCCGCCATCTCAGTGCAGCCGCTCGATCGCCATGGCGATGCCTTGGCCGCCGCCGATGCACATCGTGACGAGCCCATAGCGGCCGTTCACCCGGGCCAGCTCGTAGAGCGCCTTCACGGTGACGATCGCCCCCGTGGCGCCCAGGGGATGGCCGAGCGCGATGGCGCCGCCATTCACGTTGACCTTGTCGGGGTCGAGGTCGAGGGCGCGGGAGACCGCGCAGGCCTGGGCCGCGAAGGCCTCGTTCGATTCGATCACGTCGAAATCGGCGGCGCGCAGGCCGGTGCGTTCCAGCAAGCGCTGCACGGCCGGCACCGGACCCATGCCCATCTCGGAGGGATCGACCCCGGCATGGGCGTAGCCGACGATCCGGGCGAGCGGCCTCGACCCGTCCCGCTCGGCCGCGGGCGCACTCGCCAGTACCACGATCGCGGCGCCGTCGTTGAGGCCGGACGCGTTGCCGGCGGTGACGCTGCCGGTCTTGGAGAAGGCCGGGCGGAGCTTGGCGAGATCCTCGGCGCTGGTGGCCTTCGGGTGCTCGTCGGTGTCGAACGCCACGGTCTCGCGCTTGCGCTGGACCTCGACCGGCAGAATCTGGTCGCGGAACCGGCCCTCGCGGATCGCGCGCGCGGCCCTGACCTGGCTCTCGGCGGCGAAATCGTCCTGCATGGTGCGGGAGATGCCGTAGCGCTCGGCGACATTCTCGGCGGTGACGCCCATATGGCCGTGGCCGAACGGGTCGTTGAGCACGCCGACCATGTAGTCGACCAGGGCGGCGTCGCCCATCCGCTGGCCGAAGCGGCCGGTCTTCAGCAGGTGCGGCGAGCGGCTCATGCTCTCGGCGCCACCGGCGACCGCAACCTCCGCATCGCCCAGCATGATTACCTGGGCGGCCGAGACGATCGCCTGCAGGCCGCTGCCGCACAGGCGGTTGACCGTGAGCGCCGGCACTTCCTTCGGCACCCCGCCCTCAATGGCCGCGACCCGGGCGATATAGGCGTCCCGCGGCTCCGTCGGGATGACGTTGCCCAGAACCACATGGCCGACCGCCTCGGGCGCGGTCCTGGCGCGCTTGAGCGCCTCCGCCACGCATCGGGCCGCCAGCTCGGCCGGCGGGATCGCGGCGAGCGAGCCCCCGAAGGTGCCGATCGCGGTGCGCACCGCACCGGTGATCACGACATCGGTCATTGTGTTCGGACCTTTCCTCACCTTGGACGGTCACCGATCCATGCGTTCGCAGAGCCGGCTTTCGTTCTTCATTACGGGCGGCGTACAGAATCGATCATCCCACCCACGCCCTCATCCTGAGGTGCCCGGCGATCGAAGATCGCTGGGCCTCGATGGAGACCTCCAGCCAGCCGCCCGATACCGGGAGGCCTCCTTCGAGGCGTCCGCTGGGCGGACGCACCTCAGGATGAGTGGGTTGGGTCGGATGTTCGCTTTCTAAGGCGGAACAACACCCATCACCCCTCGACCCCCCAAGTCCAAAACGAATCGCCCTCGGCCTCGAGATTCCGGTTGAGCACCATCTTGTGGACCTCGTCGGCCCCGTCCACCAGCCGGGCTTGGCGAGCGTAGCGGTAGATCCATTCGAGCGGCGTGTCGGTGGAGTAGCCGCGGGCGCCGTTGATCTGGATGGCGATGTCGGCCGCCGCGTGCACCAGGTTGGCGACGTGGACCTTGGCCATCGAGACCTCCTTGCGGGCAAAGCTCCCCTGGTCGAGCGCCCAGGCCGCCTTCATCACCAGCAACCGGCCGATCTCGATCCGCATGGCCAAGTCACCCAGCATGAGCTGGATGCTCTCCCGGTCGGCGAGCCGGATCCCGAAGCCGTGCCGCTCGGCCGCGTAGGCCCGGGCGATCTCGACGCAGCGCTTCGACAGGCCGAGCCAGCGCATGCAATGGGTCAGCCGGGCCGGGCCGAGGCGGATCTGGGTCAGCTTGAGGCCGTCGCCCTCGTTCATCAAGACGTTCTCGGCCGGGATCTCCAGCCCGTCGAACAGCAATTCGCAATGGCCGCCATGCTCCTCCGGACCCATGATCGGGATCCGGCGCAGGATCTCCCAGCCGGGCTGGTCCTTGTGGAACAGGAAGGCCGTGAGCCCTTTCCGGGCATCGTCGGAGGTGCGGGCCATCAGGATGAAGTGGGCGGCCTCCTCGGCCCCCGTGATGTACCATTTGCGGCCGGTGACCACGTAGGTGTCGCCCCGCCGCTCGGCCCGGGTCTGGATCATGCCGGGATCCGAGCCGCCGCCGGGATGCGGCTCGGTCATGGCGAAGGCCGACCGGACCTCGCCGCGCACGATCGGCGCCAGCCATCGCTCCTTCTGGGCCGGGGTGGCGACCTTCTCCAGCACCATCATGTTGCCGTCGTCGGGGGCGGCGGAATTGAACACCACCGGCCCGAAGATCGAGCGGTTCATCGCCTCGTAGCAGACCGCCATGCCGACCTTGTCGAGCCCGGCCCCTCCGGTCTCGGGCTTGAGCTGCAGGCACCACAGCCCCTCCGCCTTGGCCAGCGCGCGCAGCCGGGCCAGCTCGGCCAGGCCGATATTTCCGTGCGCGTCGTAGGCCGACCGGTCCGCCTCCACCGGCAGGATCTGCGCATCCACGAAGGCGGCGATCCGCGCGCGGTAATCCTCGACGCGGCTAGAGATGGTGAAATCCATGGTCGCGGGCTCCGGCGGCGGCGCGGTGCGGGTCAGGGAAGGTGATGCGCTAGAGTCGGGGTATCAGGTCTTCGGTCCAGACAAAGCACGTCGGATATGATCCGTTCGTGGGACAGGCGCGGACTCGTGTCGCGTCCAACCCTCAGGCGCGGCCGGCTATGAAGTGGCGGAGGCGAGCGGTTTCTCCAGGGCCGATCGGACCTCTTCGGGCATCCGGTCGATGACGTGGAGATAGCCGAGCGCCGCCGGGTCGGGCTTGCGTCGGCCGGTCTCCCAATTGCGAATGGCCGACACATCGAGACCGTAGCGCAAGGCGAACTGCTCCTGCGTCAGCCCCAGGCGCTCGCGAAGATCCCGGACATCGACCGCGCCGCGTTTCACCTCAGCGGCTTTGCATCCGGCTCGGCGCAGATCGTCCGCCAGTACGCTCGCATCCTCGACCGTGGGAAGCTCGACCACCGCGTAGCCCCGGGAGAGGACCTCCTCGACGACGCGCTTCGCCCGGAGAAGGCTAATTCCGCGCTTAGCCAGGGCGAGTGCCGCGGGGATCGCCAGGACCTGCTGGACGCCCTCGACCGGGGTCAGCGAGATCACCGCGGGCAACCCGGATGTGACGCGGGATATGTCCCGGACGGGCCCCAGACGTGCGAGCCGCTCCCTCAACGATGAGTTCATCGAAGCCGGTCTCCTCGACGGCCCAGCGCGCCAGACGCCGGAGATTGGCCGGCCCGATCGCGCCGCTGCCGCCCTCGGAATGCATGTGGACCCCGAAGAGCCGCAACCTGCGTCCCTCATCCTCGAGAGCGACTTCGGCCATGAGGTGAAGCGCCCCGGCCGGTGTCGCCATCGTCACCGTGATGACGTCGCCGCCCGTGACGCCGTCATCGCGGAATTCGAAGGTTACAGCGCTTCGATCCCAGCGATTATGGTACGCCATTGGCACGGTCGTTTCAACGAGCACCCCTCCCGTTCGAGCCGCACCGCTTTGTCACCGGCGGCCGAACAGTCGCTCGATGTCGGAGAGCTTCAACTCGATCGAGGTCGGGCGGCCGTGGTTGCACTGGCCGGAATTGGGCGTCGCCTCCATCTCGCGGAGCAGCGCGTTCATCTCTTCCGGACGCAGGCGCCGCCCGGCGCGGACCGAGCCGTGGCAGCTCATGCGCGAGAGTACCGCGTCGAGGCGCCGGCCGAGGGGGCCGCCCTCGGTGGCGGGGGCGCCGCCCTCCTCGTCGCCGCTCGCCTCCAGCGCGTCGAGGATGTCGGTGACGAGATCGCGGATCGAGGCGCCGATCAGGGCGGCCGGCACCTCGCGTACCAGCACGGCGCCGGTCCCGAACGCCTCGATCAACAGGCCGAGCCGGTCGAGATCCGGGGCGGCGGCGACCAGGCGCTCGGCGGCGTCGGGGCTCATCTCGACCACGTCCGGAATCAGCAGGCCCTGGCGGGCGATGCCGCCGCGCGCCCGCTCCGCCTTCATGCGCTCGTAGACGAGGCGCTCATGGGCGGCGTGCTGGTCGACGATGACGAGGCCGTCCCGGGTCTGGGCCAGGATATAGGTCTCGTGGATCTGCGCGCGCGCGGCGCCGAGCGGGTGGTCGACGGCCTCAGCCGCCTCGGGCGCCAGGCGGACATCCGCCTGGGGCGGCGCCGCGAGATCCGCCGGCCCTTCGAACGGGGCCTGCGCCGCCTCGCCGAAGCCCTCCGGCTCCCCGAAGACCGGGGCGGCCTCGGCCGGCTCGGGCGCCGGGCGCCAGCTCTCGGTCCGGCGGTAGCCCGACGGCGCCGCCACGGAGGGTGTGCCGGCCGGGAAGAAGCTCGGCCGCGCGGAGCGGAACAGGCTCGGCGCGGCCGCGCCGGTATGGGTGGCGAGCGCCGGGCCGGCGGGGCGCAGGGCGTCGAGGGTCCGGCTGGCCCCCGTGGTGGCCGAGCGGGCGCCGCCCCGGCGCAGGGCGTCGTGGATCGCGCTGACCACCAGCGCCCGCACCAGGCCGGGCTCGCGGAAGCGCACCTCGGTCTTGGCCGGGTGGACGTTGACGTCGACCAAGTCGGGATCGCACGCGATGGCGAGACCCAGAACTGGATGGCGGTCGGAGGCCAGGGTGTCGGCATAGGCCCCGCGCACCGCGCCGAGCAGCAGCCGGTCGCGCACCGGCCGGCCGTTGACCACGAGGTGGATGTAGCCGGCGGCGCCGCGGTGATAGGTCGGCAGGCCGACATGGCCGGTCACGGAGAAACCCTCCCGGGCGAGCGAGACCGGCAGCGCGTTGGCGGCGAAATCGGGGCCGAGCACCGCGGTCAGCCGGCGCAGCTCGCCCTCAGGGCCGGTCTCCGCCGGGAGCAACAACGGCTGGCCCGCATCGGCCCGCAGGGTGAAGCGGATCCCGGGCTGGGCCACCGCGAGCCGCCGCAGGGTCTCGGCGATGGCCGAATTCTCGGCCCGGTCGGATTTGAGGAATTTCAGCCGGGCCGGCGTCGCCGCGAACAGCTCGGTCACCTCGATCCGGGTGCCGCGCTGGGCCGGGGCCGGCCGGACCGCGCCCTTCAGCCCGGCCTCGACGGTCAGGCTCGCCCCGGCCTCGGCCCCCTCGGGGCGGGTGGTGATGGCGAGCCGCGACACGGCGCCGATCGAGGGCAAAGCCTCGCCGCGGAATCCCAGGGTGTCGATGGCCGAGAGGTCGCCGCCCGGGAGCTTCGAGGTGGCGTGGCGCTCGACGCACAGCGCCAGATCCTCCGGGCTCATGCCGCGGCCGTCGTCGACCACCCGGATCAGCCGGCGGCCGCCATTCTCCACCACCACGTCGATCGTGCGGGCCCCGGCATCGATCGCGTTCTCGACCAGCTCCTTCACGGCCGAGGCCGGGCGCTCCACCACTTCGCCCGCGGCGATGCGGTCGACGAGGATCGGGTCCAGGCGGCGGATGACGGGTTGAGGGGCGGACATCGGGGCGCACGATAGCCGGCGAGCGGCGGCGCTCCTAGCGTACCGGATGACAGGGACCGTGTCGCGAAGCCGCGGCGTTCAGGCCCGGCGGCTCGAACCGCCCAGCGAGATGCGGCTGCCGGCGGGCCGGGCGCCGTGGCTCGGCGCCTTGTAGGGCCGGCGGGACGCGTCGTAGAGGGCGGTGCCGACGAGGCCGGCGGTGCGGCGCAGCGTGGCGCCGTCGCAGGTCGCCGCGACGCGCACGCCGATCTCGTGGGTGTGGCTGCGGCCGTACAACCAGACCGCAAGACGCGCCCGTGTCGCCTCCGGGATGCCGTCCAGGATGTAGGTCGCCGCGTCGGCGTCGGCCTTGATCAATCGGCCGACGGTCTCGACCGGGATCGGGCAATCCGCCGCGGGATCGTCGATGCTCAGCGGCTGGGTCTTCGTCATCTTCAAACCTGTCAGCCTGGGAACTGCAGGTTGAGCCGCCGTGGTTAACGATCCGTCAACGCGCCGGCGCCGGCTGCCTGCGGCCGCCCGTCACAGCGGCTTGCGGATGATCCGGGCGATCAGCCCGACGATGCCTTCCCGGAACAGCAGCACGCAGAGCACGAAGACGCAGCCCTGGATGATCGTCACCCAGGCGCCGAACTGCGCCAGGTACGTCTCCATGGTGACGATCACCAGCGCGCCGACGATCGGCCCGAACACCGTGCCCATGCCGCCGACCAGCGTCATCAGCACCACCTCGCCCGACATCGACCAGTGGACGTCGGTGAGCGAGGCGAGCTGGAACACGATCGCCTTGGTCGAGCCGGCGAGCCCGGCCAGGGTCGCCGAGAGGACGAAGACCGCGAGCTTGTACTGGTTGGCCCGGTATCCGAGCGAGATCGCCCGGGGCTCGTTGTCCCGGATCGCCTTCAGCACCTGCCCGAACGGCGAGTGGATGATCCGGTAGATCAGCAGCATCCCGGCCATGAAGACCACGCAGACGACGGCGTACATCGCCCGGTCGTCCGCCAGGCTGAACACCCCGAACAGGTTGCCGCGCGGCACCGCCTGGATGCCGTCCTCGCCGCCCGTGAATTTGGCCTGCAGCGAGAAGAAGAACGCCATCTGGGCGAGCGCCAGGGTGATCATCGAGAAGTAGATGCCCTGGCGCCGGATCGCCAGGGAGCCGAAGACGAGCCCGAGCAAGGCCGCCGTCGCGGTGCCCGACAGGATCGCCAGTTCCGGGGTGAAGCCGAGGCTTTTGGCCGTGTAGGCGCAGAGATAGCTCGCCATGCCGAAATAGGCGGCGTGGCCGAACGAGAGCAGGCCGCCGTAGCCGAGCAGCAGGTTGAAGGCGAGCGCGAACAGCGCGAAGCACAGCACCTTCATCAGGTAGACGGGATAGAGCACCAGCGGCGCCGCGATCAGCAGCACCGCGATGCCGACGAAGATCATCCGGTGCAGCGCCTTGTCGTCGCGGCGCGTCGGCAGCGCGGCGGCGATCGGTGCAGCGTCGATGGCGGCGGTGTCGGCCATGGGGATCGAGCCTCAGATCTCTATCAGGCCGTGCGCCCGAACAGGCCGGCGGGTTTGACGAGCAGCACCAGCACCATGATCACGAAGATCACGGTCGCCGACGCCTCCGGGTAGAACACCTTGGTCAGGCCCTCGACCAGGCCGAGCGCGAAGCCGGTGATCACCGAGCCGATGATCGAGCCCATGCCGCCGATCACCACCACGGCGAAGACCACGATGATGATGTCGGCACCCATATTCGGGTTCACCGAGTAGATCGGCGCCGCGAGCACCCCGGCGAAGCCCGCGAGCGCCACGCCGAACCCGTAGGTCAGGGTCAGGAACAGCGGCACATTGACCCCGAAGGCCTGGACCAGCGTCGGATTCTCGGTGGCGGCCCGCAGATAGGCGCCGAGCTTGGTCTTCTCGATGACCAGCCAGGTGGCGATGCAGACGGTGAGCGAGGCCACCACCACCCAGGCCCGGTAGTTCGGCAGGAACATGAACGGCAGGCGCTGGCCGCCCGACAGCTCGGCCGGGATCGCGTAGGGCAGGCCCGAGACCCCGTACTGGTTGCGGAACAGGCCCTGGATGATCAGCGCCAGGCCGAAGGTCAGGAGCAGGCCGTAGAGGTGGTCGAGCTTGTAGAGCCGGGCGATCAGCACCCGCTCCAGCAGGATGCCGAAGGCGCCCACCACCAGCGGCGCCAGGCCCAGCGCCCACCAGTAGCCGAGCCCGACATAGGTGAGCAGCATCCAGGCCACGAACGCGCCCATCATGTAGAGCGCGCCGTGGGCGAAGTTGATGATGTTCAGGAGCCCGAAGATGATCGCGAGCCCGAGCGACAGGATCGCGTAGAACGAGCCGTTGATCAGGCCGAGCAGCAATTGCCCGAACAGGGCCTGGGTCGGCACGCCGAAGATCATGGTCATGGCCGTCCTCCGTGCCGGACCCGCACCGTCAGCCCTTCACCAGCGGGCAATTGCCCTCGTTGAGCGGCCGGAAGACCTGATCGCCCGGGATCGTCTCGAGCTTGTTGTACAGGTCCCACTCGCCCTTCGACTCGGACGGCTTCTTGACCTCGAACAGGTACATGTCGTGGATCTTGCGCCCGTCGGCGCGGATCGTGCCCTTGCCAAACAGAGGGTCGTCGGTCGGCATCGCCTTCATCTTGGCCACGACGGCGGCGCCATCTTTGGCCGTTTTCAGCTCGGCCATCGCCTTGAGGTAGTGGAGCACGTCAGAGTAGACGCCTGCATGGTTGGCGGTGGGCTTCGAATTGCCCTTCATCTGCTTGGCGAAGCGGTCCGAGAAGGCCCGGGTCTGGTCGTTCAGGTCCCAGTAGAACGGCTCGGTCAGGACGAGGCCCTGCGCGACCTTGGTGCCGAGCGAGTGGACATCCGAGGAGAACACCAGCAGGCCGGCGAGCGCCTGGCCGCCCTCGGTGATGCCGAACTCGCCGGCCTGCTTGATCGCGTTGATCGTGTCGGTGCCGGCATTGGCGAGCCCGATCACCTTGGCGCCGGAGCCCTGGGCCTGGAGCAGGAACGAGGAGAAGTCCGAGGTCGGGAACGGCGTCTTGACCGAGCCGATGACCTTGCCGCCGTTCTTGGTGATCACCGCGCTGGTGTCGCGCTGCAGGGTCTGGCCGAACACGTAGTCGGCGGTGAGGAAGAACCAGGTGTTGCCGCCGCGCTTGACCATGGCGCCGCCGGTGCCGTTGGCGAGCGCCACCGTGTCGTAGACCCAGTGGATCGTGTTCGGCGTGCATTGCGGGCCGGTGAGGTCGGCGGTGCCGGCGCCGGTATCGATGAAGACCTTGTTCTTCTCCTTGGTCACCTGGCTGATCGCCAGGGCGACCGACGAGGTGACGCCGTCGGTGATCATGTCGACGTTGTCGCGATCGTACCATTGCCGGGCGATGGCCGCGCCGACATCGGGCTTGTTCTGGTGGTCGGCCGAGACGATCTCGACCTTCAGCCCGTGCTCGGCGGGCTTGAAATCCTCGACGGCCAGTCGGGCGGCGACCACCGACCCCTCCCCGCTGATGTCGGAATAGGCCCCCGAGCGATCGCCCAGGATGCCGATCTTCACATTCGTCTGCGCGCTCGCGCCGCCCATCATCAGGGCACCGGCGAGGGCGGCGAGGGAGACGGACCCGATGAGACGTCCGAACATGGTCTTCCTATCCTCCAGCGGCGCAGCGGATCCCGCCTGCCGAGCGTTCGACGCCGTTCTCCGGCGCTTATTGGGTATTGGTCGTCCGCCTCAGACGCCGAGATAGGCGTGAAGCTTGTCGATATTGGCGTCAAGATCGGCATTGGGGATCATGTCGACCACCCTGCCCTGCTCGATGACGAAGTGCCGGTCGGCCAACGTCTGGGCGAAGCGGAAATTCTGCTCGACCAGAACGATGGTGTAGCCCTGAGACTTCAATTGCTGGATCGTCCGGCCGATCTGCTGGACGATCACCGGCGCGAGACCTTCGGTGGGCTCGTCCAGCAGGATCAGCTTCGCGCCGGTCCGCAGGATGCGGCCGATGGCGAGCATCTGCTGCTCGCCGCCCGAGAGCTTGGTGCCCTGGCTGCCCGCACGCTCCTTCAGGTTCGGGAACAGGGTGTGGATCTCGGCCACCGACATCCCGCCCGGTTTCACCCGGGGCGGCAGCATCAGGTTCTCGTGGACCGTCAGGCTCGCGAAGATGCCGCGCTCCTCCGGGACGTAGCCGAGGCCGAGGCGGGCGATGTTGCGCGAGGCCATCCGGATCGTCTCGACGCCGTCATAGACGATCGAGCCGGCCCGCCGGCCGAGGATGCCGATGATCGCCCGCAGCGTCGTGGTCTTGCCGGCGCCGTTGCGGCCGAGCAGCGTGATCACCTCGCCGGCCCGGACATCGATATCGATGCCGTGGAGCACGTGGCTCTCGCCGTACCAGCCCTCCAGCCCGCGCACGGTCAGGAGGGCATCCGTCGCCGCGGCCGGCAGGGAGGTCTTCACGGCGGCCTCACGCATGTCCCGCCCCGATATACGCTTCGACCACGCGCGGATCCTTCGAGACGGTGGCGTAATCGCCCTCGGCCAGGACCTGGCCGCGGGCCAGGACGGTGATGCGGTCCGACAGCGACGCGACCACCGAGAGATTGTGCTCGACCATCAGGATGGTGCGGTCCTTCGAGACCCGGCGGATCAGCTGGGCCGTCCGCTCCACGTCCTCGTGACCCATCCCGGCCATCGGCTCGTCGAGCAGCAGCATCTCGGGATCGAGGGCCAGGGTCGTGGCGATCTCCAGCGCGCGCTTGCGGCCGTAGGACAGCTCGACGGCCAGCGAATCCGCGAATTCGGACAGGCCCACCGCCTCGACCAGGGCGAGCGCCTCGCCGTCAAGCGCCCGCAGCACCCGCTCGGGCCGCCAGAAGTCGAAGGAATCGCCCCGCCGCCGTCGCTGCAGCGCGATCCGCACGTTCTCGGTCACCGTCAGGTGCGGGAACACCGCGGAGATCTGGAAGGAGCGCACGAGCCCGAGCCGCGCCACGTCGGCGGCCCGCATCCCGGTAATGTCCTTGTCCTTGTACCGGATGGTGCCGGCGGTGGGGATGAGGAACTTCGTCAGTAGGTTGAAACAGGTGGTCTTGCCGGCGCCGTTCGGGCCGATCAACGCGTGGATCGTCCCGCGCTCGACTTCCAGCTTGACGCCGTTGACGGCCCGGAATCCCTTGAATTCCATCGTCAAGCCATCGGTCGCCAGGATCACGTCCCGTGCCAAGCGCGTCCCTCCCGCGTATGATTTATTGCCTGCCATATCGCCGATCCGGCCCTGAACAGTCCATCGCAAACGCTCGGCGCGGCGGGACAATCCCCGGCTCATGATATGCTGATGCTTGCCGCGCCTGATCTGGTAGCCGGCACCGGGGATTGCGGAGCCGGCGTGGCCAAGGTTTCCCCTCCGGTTCGGCAGGTCGGTCCGTGCTTGACCAGCCTCGCGAGCCCCATATAACTCAGACAAATTCGGGAGAGGGAGGAGGCGCATGGTCGGCCGAGCGGCCTATATCGCCGTGGACTGGGGAACCACCAACCGGCGTGCCTACGCGATGACCGCGGGAGGCGCGGTGGTGGACAGCCTTCAGGACGACCGCGGCGTCCTCGCGCTGACCCAGGACGACTATCCCGACGCCATCGCGGCGTTGCGCGACCGCTTCGGCGTGCACTCCGTCGTCATGGCGGGGATGGTGGGCTCGACCCGGGGCTGGCGCGAGGCCCCCTATATCGACGCGCCCGCCACCCTCCAGGATCTCGCCGCCGCCTGCCTCGAGGTCGCGCCCGACGTGCGGATCATCCCCGGAATCGCCCTCAGGAGCGGCCCACGCCCGGACGTGATGCGCGGCGAGGAGGTCCAGGTGCTCGGCGCGATCAGCACCGGTGCCGCGCCGTCCACGGCCTTGTTCTGCCAGCCGGGCACGCACAACAAGTGGATCGAGACGGTCGACGGCGCGATCACGGATTTCACCACCGTCATGACCGGGGAGCTCTTCGCCCTGGTCCGGTCGCACGGCATCCTGGCCGGCATGTTGGACGGCCCGGTCGCGGATTCCGACGCCTTCCGGGACGGACTCCGGCGCGGTCGCGAAGCGCGCAACCTCGCCGCCGCCCTGTTCGAGGTCCGGGCCGGCGTGCTGCTCGCCCGGCTGGCGCCCTGGGATGCGGCGGCCTATGCGAGCGGCATCATGATCGGCGCGGATGTCGGGACGCGCAGCGATCTCGGCCGGCGCCCGGTCTACCTGCTCGCCGGCGGGGCCTTGGCCACGCTCTACGGTGTGGCGATCACCGAAGCCGGCGGCCGCGCCGTCGCGGTGCCGGACGGATCCACGACCGCCGGCATCCACGCCATCTGGAGCTCCCGGGCATGACGATCCTCAACCGCTTCGAGGCCGCCTTCGCGGCCTGCCCGCTGGTGGCGATCCTGCGCGGGCTCACGCCGGACGAGGCGCCGGCCGTCGGCGATGCGCTGGTCGAGGCCGGTTTCACCCTGATCGAGGTGCCGCTGAACTCGCCGGAGCCGCTCAAAAGCATCGCGTCGCTCGCCGAGCGTTTCGCCGGTCGCGCGCTGGTCGGTGCCGGCACGGTGCTGACGCCGGCGCAGGTTGCGGAGGTCGCGGCGGCGGGCGGCACCCTCATCGTCTCGCCGAACACGGACGCCGCGGTGATCCGCGCGACCGTCGCCGCCGGGCTCGTCTCGCTGCCGGGCTACCAGACCCCGAGCGAGGCCTTCGCGGCGCTCGCGGCCGGCGCGACCGCCCTGAAGCTCTTCCCGGCGGACATCGCCACCCCGGCGGCGCTCAAGGCGCACAGGGCCGTGTTCCCGTCCAGCGCCCGCGTGCTCGCCGTCGGCGGGGTCACGCCCGACAGCGTCTCGGTCTGGCGGCAGGCGGGCGCAGTGGGCTTCGGGCTGGGCTCGAATCTCTACCGCCCCGGAAAGCCGGCGGTCGATGTCGGTCGGGACGCGGCAGCCTTCATCGCGGCGATCGGGGGATCTGCATGAACGCGCACGGCCTGTTCGCATCGGGGTCGGCCGCTTGGCCGGGGACGCGGCGGCGAGGTCTCTTCGGCCTGCTCCTGGCGGCCGCTGCGGTCGTGACCTCCCCCGGCCTGCAGGCTCAGACCAGTCGCCTCGTCCCAAACGATGCGGGCAAGCCGGCCCTGGAAGTGGACGGCAAGTCGTTCCTGACCCTCGGCATCCAGCTCAACAATTCCAGCGGCTTTCCGGCCGACCTGAAGGCGCTGGGCCCGGCCATCGCGCGGCTTCATGCCAACGTGGTCATGGTTCCGGTGAGCTGGCAGGTGATCGAGCCCGAAGAGGGCAAGTTCGACTGGTCGGTGGTGGACGGGTTGCTGGCCGAGGCGCGGGCGCAGAATCTCCGGCTCACCCTGCTCTGGTTCGGCACATGGAAGAATGCCACCATGAGCTACACCCCGGCCTGGGTGAAGCGCGATGTCCGGCGATTCCCCAGGGTCATCTCCGCAACCGGCGCGCCCATCGACGTGCAGACCCCGATCGCCACCGCCAGCCGCGACGCCGACGCGCGGGCCTTCTCCGCCCTGATGGGACATCTGGCCGAGGTCGACGGCGCCCAGCGCACGGTGATCATGGTGCAGGTGGAGAACGAGGCCGGCACGCTGGGCGCCGACCGCGACCATTCCCCCGCGGCGGAAGCCCTGTTCCGCGGCCCCGTGCCGGCCGACATGCCGGGCGCCAAGCCTGGTACTTGGACCGAGCGTTACGGCGTCGACGCGCCGGAGGCCTTCATGGCCTATCACACCGCCAAATATATCGGCGCCGTCGCGGAGGCCGGGAAGCGGGTCTATGCGCTTCCCCTCTACGCCAATGTCTGGCCGCGCGAGCAGCCGGGGCTTCTGCGGCCGGGGGAAAGCTCGCCCTCGGGCGGTGCGGTCTCCTGGCTGCTGCCGCAATGGCGCGCGCTGGCGCCCGCCATCGATGTGATCGGGGTCGACAATTACGACACCAACATCGCCCCCTATATCGCGATCGCGCGCGCCTATGACATTCCGGGCAATCCGCTATTCGTGCCGGAGACCGGGGCGACGATGGCCCATGCCCGCCATGCGTTCTGGACGCTGGCCCAGCCGCACGCGCTGGGCATCGCCCGGTTCGGCCTCAGCGCGGAATCCGGGTTGAAGGACGGCCGGCCGGCGGAGGAGCCGATCGCCGTCGATTACCGCCTGCTGAGCGATATCGCCCCCTTCCTGCTGCCGCTGCGTGACGCCGGCCAGGTCCGCGTGGCGATCGAGGAGGACGGCCTGGCCAACGTGCCGGGATCGTTCGACGAGGTCGATTTCGTGGCCCGCTTCGGCGAGGTGAAGGAGGTCTATGGCGGCAAGCGCGGCCAGGGGAATCCCGATCTCTCGGGCCGGGTGATCGTAGCCCGCGCGGCGCCCGACCGGTATCTCGTCACCGGCGCCTCGGCCAACCTGCTCTTCGCGCCCAAGCTCGGGCAGCCGGGCTCCGTCGAACTCGTCACGGTGGAAGAGGGTCATTTCGAAGACGGTCGCTGGGTGCGCGAGCGCCTGCTCAACGGTGACGAGACCGCCTTCGGCCTCGTCCTGCCGCCCGAGGGACGGTCCATGATGGTGACCCTGTTCGCGAACAGATGAGTCTGCGCCGTGACGGCGCACCGATCCCTCATTAGAACCGCGCCCGGGTGGAGAACGCGGGAGCGGGCGGATGACGGACGGGCGCATCGGGCAGGCGGATGGCTTCGAGGCGCTGGAGACGCCCTGCCTGCTCCTGGATTCGGACAGGCTGAAGGCCAACGTCGCCGGGATGCGAGCGCATCTCGACCGGCTGGGCGTGTCGCTGCGACCGCATCTGAAGACCGCCAAATCCCTCGACGTCGCGCGCATCGCCATGGCGAGCCCGTCCGGTCCGGCGACCGTCTCGACGCTGCGGGAGGCGGAGTACTTCGCCGAAGGCGGCGTCCGTGACCTGATCTATGCCGTGGGGATCGCGCCGCAGAAGCTCGATCGGGTGGGCGCGATCCGGCGGCGCTGGGATACCGATCTCGCGATCGTTCTGGATTCGGTCGAGCAGGCCGAGGCCGTGGCGAGCTGGAGCCGTCGCGCCGGTGATACGCTGCCGGTCCTGATCGAGGTCGATGCCGACGGGCATCGCTCCGGCGTCGATCCCCGCGACGCCGATCGGCTCGTGGCGATCGGGCGGGTGCTCGCCGCGGGCGTAACGCTCCGGGGCGTGCTGCTGCATGCGGGCGACAGCTACGGGCTCAGCGACCCGGCGGCGCTGAAGGCGGCAGCCGAGGCCGAGCGCCAGGCCGCTTTGGCAGCCGCCGCGATCCTGCGCGAGGCGGGCCTGCCCTGCCCGGTGGTCAGCGTCGGCTCGACCCCGACGGCGCGCTACGCGGACAATCTCGACGGCATCACCGAAGTTCGCGCCGGCGTGTTCATGATCGGCGACCTGTTCCAGGCCGGGATCGGCTCCTGCACGATCGACGACCTCGCGCTCAGCGTCCTGACGACGGTGATCGGTCACCAGCGGGATAAGGGCTGGATCATCACCGATGCCGGCTGGATGGCGCTCTCGCGCGACCGCGGCACGGCGCGCCAAGCGGTCGACCAGGGCTACGGCGTCGCCTGCGACGGGTCGGGCCAGCCCTATCCGGACCTGATAGTGCGGGACGCCAACCAGGAGCACGGGATCCTGGCCCTGCGGCCCGGCTCGACCGCGACGCTGCCGGATCTTCCGGTCGGTGCGCGCCTCCGGATCCTGCCCAACCATGCCTGCGCCACCGGCGCCCAGCACGATCGCTACCATGTCATCACCGGTCAAACGCTGACCGGCGCCGTCTGGCCGCGCATCAACGGCTGGTGAGGCAACCCGTCAGCGCCGGTTCGAGACGGTTCGGACCGAGCGGTCGGACTGGTCCATCACCAGGCCGCAGCCTGGGCTGAGATTCGGACGCTGCTTGCGCAGGCAGGCCGCGATCGCCGTGGCATTCGGGATCTGTGATGCGCAGAGGCGCATGACGTCCGGCGTGCAGGCGGCACGGTCCGCCCGGGATTCGGCCAGCGCCGGCGCCGCACCGGCGATCAGGGCGAGCAGAGCGAACGAAGCGGACTTCATCGAAACGGATCCTCTATCCAGAGCGTAGACGGCCC
Organism: Methylobacterium sp. GXF4; assembly: GCF_000272495.1. Lineage (NCBI taxonomy): Bacteria > Pseudomonadati > Pseudomonadota > Alphaproteobacteria > Hyphomicrobiales > Methylobacteriaceae > Methylobacterium > Methylobacterium sp. GXF4. The sequence goes on from NZ_AKFK01000017.1 coordinate 29,535, forward strand.
GAACGGCCAAGCCTTGAAGTGGGGCGTGAACGCCGGACCCCGCCGAAATATCCCCCGGCCGGCGGACCATTCTGTCGCATGAAAGGTGCCCGGCCGATGTGCGCGCGCGCTCCGATGGGACTGGCGACGGGGAGGCAGCCAGCGCGATCAAGGCCTCGCGCCGGGCGTGATGGCCCCGGTCGCCGCAGGCTCGCTGACAGCCACGGCATGGGTCGGCGGCTTGCGCCGATCGAGCTTGTCCGCCGAGACGAGGGCGGCCGTGATCAGTGCCACCACCGCAATCGTCGCCTTCAACACCTCCCAGATTCGCGCAAGCATGACTGAATCCCAACGGCTTCACAGGATCGTCAGCACATCTGCCTGGGGCGAAGCTGTTCAGGCCGCTCGGCGCGCGCGATTTGATCGATCCGTGACTTCCGGATCCTCGCCGCTGACCCTTCCCAAAACCTTTCGCGGTGCCGCATCCGAAACGATGTGCGGACACCTGATGCATCTGCGCCTCACCCGGCCGAGGATGCCGCTGCGGCCTCCGCCGCCAGCGCCTCGAAGACCAAAGCATGCCGAAGGGCGAGCGCCTCGACATCGTGGGTGTATCCGCCGCCGATCACGGCCACGAGCGGGATGAGGCGCGCGCGCGCCTGTGCCACCACGAACCGGTCCCGCGCCAGGAGGCCGTCATCGCTCAGGCACAGCCGCCCGAGGCGGTCGTCGCGATGCGGATCGACCCCGGCATTGTAGAAGATCAGATCGGGGACCAGGGCGTCGAGAAGCGGCGGCAGGCGGGCGCGCAGCACCTCCAGGTAACCGGCATCGTCGAGCCGGTCCGGCAGGCCGATATCGAGATCTCCGGCGATCTTCTGGGCCGGGTAGTTGTTCTCGCAATGGATCGAGAGCGTGAACAGGTCCGGCCACAGCGCCAGGCAATCCGCCGTGCCGTCACCCTGATGGACATCGCAATCGACCACCAGAACCCGCCGCACCGCGCCCTCGGCCTGAAGGGTTCGCGCGGCGACAGCCACGTCGTTGAGCACGCAGAAGCCGGCGCCCTGCAGCCGCCGTGCGTGATGGCTGCCGCCAGCCGCGCTGCCCGCCAGCCCCTCGGCCAGCGCCAAGCGGGCCGCCAGGAGCGTCCCGCCCACCGAGGCGCGCGACCGTCGGACCAGGGACGCATCCACGGGCAGGCCGATCGCCCGCTCGATGTCCCGGGGCACGGCGACGCCGAGTACCGCGGCGACGTAGGCCGGATCGTGCGCGTTGACCAGGATCCCCGCGGTTGCCAGTTCCGGCGTCACGAAGCCCAGCGGCGCCAGCCCCTTGGCCACCAGCGTTTCGGCCAGCAGGCCGTATTTCCGCATCGGAAAGCGATGCCCGGCCGGCAGGCTCGATTCGTAGGCCGGATGGAAGGCGATGGGCGGGATCACGCGGGTCTGCCGAGATCGGACAGAATCGCGTTGGCGAGCGCCAAACCACTGTCATGCGCCGCCTCGATCCGCGGCCCGAGACACCAATCGCCGGCCGCGCCGAGCCGCAAGTCGGGGTCGTACAGGCAGGGCTTCTCGAGGGCGGTCTCGACCTGGGCGAAGCGCCAACGGTGCGCCTGGGCGTAGCCGACACGGAGCGGCAATCCGAGACACGCTTCCGCGGCCTTCGACAAGACCGATACGATCGCCTCCCTGGGCGCCTCCAGATGGATGCGTGACAAATCCGGCTTGGCATGCACGGTCAGGCGGCCGCCGTCCGGCCGGCCGGGCTTCGAGGAATCCGAGGCGATGAGCCCGATCGGGCCGTCATTCGGCTCGATCAGCACGTCCGCAGGCGCCCGCTCGACCGCCACCATTAAAGACCAGCACGGTGCGTAGGTCGCCCGCTCGACCCCGGCCAGGGCAAACCCCGATGCCGCGAGCAGCGCAGCGATCTGAGGCGCCGGGAAGGTGATCGCGACCGCGGCGAACGGACCGTGTTCGCCGCCTGCACCGTCCGCCAGCCGCCAGCACGCCCCATCGCGGATGATCCGCGTGATCGCCGTACCGGAGGCGACGGAGAGGTCGGACAGGAGGTCTCGGACCGGCGCGGTCATGTCAGGTATGCCGACCCGCCGTCCTGCCCTGGCCCAGGGGCCGACGATACCCCGCCGCTCCCAATCCGCGAGGCGCGCCGCGAAGACGTCGCCGTGCGCCCGCATGAATTGCGCACCATGGTCGAACTGCAACCCATCCGCGCGCCGGGTCGCCATCCGGCCACCGACGCCACGCCCCTTGTCGAAAACGCGCACATCCAGGCCAGCCTCGGCGATGCGCGACGCCGCGGCTGCGCCGGCCATACCGGCTCCCAGGATCGCGACGCATCGGCGCTGATTCACGAGATCGCCTCATGTCGATAGCCGACCCCGTGGTCGCGCCTTCAGCCGAAATAGGGGACGATGGGCAGCGCAGCAGAGTGCGCAGGCCGCGACGCAAAGTCTCCTGAGACGACGGGGATCCACCAGAACTGCAGCACAACGAACGATGCGGTGCTGTTGGGGCGTGATCGCGCTCAGTTTCTGGAATGAGCTCTGATCGCTGCAACGATGGTGCGGGTAGAGGGAATCGAACCCCCACGCCTTGCGGCTGGCGATTTTGAGTCGCCCGCGTCTACCAATTCCGCCATACCCGCGCGCGCCGCGCTCTTCGCATAGGTGTGGCGCCCGCGCCAAGGGTGCGCGCGCGGTTTTTTGCCGAGGCCGAGCAATCTGGTCATTCCGCGGCGCCTATGCTCAAAGGGCAGCCGTTCCCTGGCAGTCTGGAAGTTGTATGCTCCGCCGGCTCTACGCGTGGATCCTCGCGCTCAGCGGCAGGCCCTCCGCGCCCTACGTGCTCGGGGCCGTGGCCTTCGCCGAGAGTTCGTTCTTCCCGGTTCCGCCGGACGCGATGCTGGTGCCGATGGCGGTAAGCCGACCCGACCGGGTCTGGCTCTACGCGACGATCGCCACGGTGGCCTCGGTGCTCGGGGGCCTCGTCGGCTACGCGATCGGGGCGCTCCTGTTCGACTCGGTCGGTGAGTGGCTGATCCGCCTCTACGGTCTGCAGAACTCGGCCGCGACCTTCCAGGATTCCTACGCGCGCTACGGCCATTGGGTGATCCTGTTGAAAGGGCTCACGCCGATCCCCTACAAGCTCGTCACGATCACGTCGGGCTTCGCCCATTACAGCCTGTTCTGGTTCACGGTGCTGTCCGTCATCACCCGCGGGGCCAGGTTCTTCATCCTCGCCGGCCTGCTCGGCCGCTACGGTGTCCAGATCCGCGGCGTGCTCGATCGGCATCTCAACGCGGTCGCGGCGATCTCGGTGGCCGTGGTCGTCCTCGGCTTCCTGTTGTTCAAGGTGATCCTGTAGCCATGAACGTCGCGTCGGCCCTTCGCCTCAAGAGAGCGGGCCTCTGGCTCGCCCTCGCCTCCGCGCTGATCCTGGGCGCCGTCCTGGTGCTCCAATACGGGTACGGCTACGCGCCCTGTAAGCTCTGCCTGACCGAGCGCCTGCCCTATTACGCCGCGATCCCGCTCGGGCTTGCGGCGTTGTTCGCGCCGGAGCGGCTGGCCCGCCTGGCGCTGGGGCTTGCCGCGCTCGGGCTCCTCTACGGGGCCGGGATCGGGGTCTACCATGCCGGCGCGGAATGGGGCTTCTGGCCGGGGCCCAGCGATTGCGGCGGCGGCACGGGGGCCAATCCCGGTCAGGTCGGCGATTTCCTGAATCAGCTTCAGAGCACGAAGGTCGTCGATTGCTCGGTGGCGGCGATGCGGGTTCTGGGACTCTCGCTCGCCGGATGGAACGCCGTCGTCGCTTTCGTGCTGGCCTCGCTGGCCGGCACCGCCGCCGTGCGTCCCTGAGCGCAGCCCGCTCAGTTGCGGTCGTCGGGCATGATCGGGATCGGCGCCACGTCGATCCCTTCCTCGATGAGCGCCCGCGCCTCCGCCGGGCTCGCCTCCCCGTAGATCGGGCGGCCGTCCGCCTCGCCGTAATGGATCTTGCGCGCCTCCTCCGGGAAGCGCGTTCCGACATGCTCGGAATTGGCCACGATCTGCTCACGCAAGGCGCGCAGCATCGCGCGCACCTGGCGCTCGGGCTCCGCGATCATCGGCATCGCCGGCTCGGGCTGGGCCACGACCGGTGCCGGAACCTGCCCGCGATCGGTGCGGGCCACGCTCGGGGCCATGAGCGCCTTCGTCACCTTCGCGCTGTCGCAGATCGGGCAGGTCACCAGCCCGCGCTCAGCCTGCGCATCGTAGGATTCGGAGGACGGGAACCAGCTGTCGAAGCCGTGGTCGGCGTCGCAGACGAGACTGTACCGGATCATTCTCTTGCTGACTGTGCGGCCCGAACCTCGGGCCCGATGCGCTCGACCGTGAACGCGCGTCCGTGTTGAAGCGCCGGGATTCGCGCCCGCGCATCCGCGACCTGAGCGAGATCGATCTCGGCCAGGATCACCCCCGGCTCCGCCCCGCCGGCATCGGCCAGCACGCGACCCCAGGGATCGACGATCAGCGAATGGCCGAAGGTCTCGCGCCCATCCTCGTGGACGCCGCCCTGCGCGGCCGAGATCACGAAGGCGCCGGTCTCGATCGCCCGCGCCCGCTGGAGGATGTGCCAGTGCGCCTCGCCGGTCTGGCGGGTGAAGCAGGCCGGCGCGGTGAGGATCTCGGCCCCCGCCTCAGCCAGCGCCCGGTAGAGAGCTGGGAAGCGGATATCGTAGCAGATCGTCAGGCCGAGCATCGCCCAGGGCGTGGCCGCCACGACGGCGCAGGCGCCGCCCGTATAGGTGGCCGATTCGCGCCAGCGCTCGCCGCTCGGCAGGTCGACGTCGAACAGGTGGAGCTTGTCGTAGGAGGCCAGGATCTCGCCGTCAGCGCCGATCAGGTAGGCGCGGTTGGCGATCTTGTCGCCGGACCGCACGGCGATCGAGCCGATATGCACCACCGTGCCGGTCTCGCGGGCGGCCTGCCGCAGGCCGGCGAGGGTCACGTCCTGATCTTCGGTGGTGACGCGCTCGAACAGGCGTTCGCGGCTGCGCTCGACCAGGGAGGTCATCTCAGGTGTCTGGACATAGGCCGCGCCGCGGCTGGCCGCCTCGCGCACGCCGGCCACGGCCGCGTCGCGGTTGGCGCCCGGATCGCGGCCCGAGCGCATCTGCACGCAGGCGGCAAGGAAGCGCCTCTCAGGCATCGGCCTTGTCCGTCAGGAGCGGATCGAGCTTGCCGGCGCGGTCGAGGGCGTAGAGGTCGTCGCAGCCGCCGACATGGGTCGTGCCGACGAAGATCTGCGGGACGCTGGTGCGCCCGCCGGCACGCTCGACCATCGTGGCCCGTGCACCCTGGGCGCGCTCCACGTCGATTTCCTGGAAGGCGACGCCCTTCTCCTTCAGCAGGCTCTTGGCCGCCGAGCAATAGGGGCACCAGGCCGTGGTGTAGATCGTGACCGGCTGCATGGCGTTCGTCGTCTCGCGCGGAACCTCCCACCATATAGGAGCGCGCCCGTCGAATTACCTATGCCCCTGTGGTCACAGCTGGACCGGTCGAAACGCGCCGGCCGGTCAGGCGGCCATCAGCTTCTCCACCTCATTGACGAGATCGCGCAGGTGGAACGGCTTGGAGAGGACCTTCGCGTCCTTCGGAGCCTTCGAGTCCGGATTGAGCGCCACGGCGGCGAAGCCGGTGATGAACATCACCTTGATGTCTGGGTCGAGTTCGGTGGCGCGCCGCGCCAGCTCGATGCCGTCCATCTCGGGCATCACGATATCGGTGAGCAGCAGCTCGAACGGCTCCTCGCGCAGCCGGTTATAGGCCGAGAGGCCGTTGTCGAAGGACAGGACGTCGTAGCCCGCGTTCTGCAGCGCCTTGGCCAGGAACCGGCGCATGTCGTTGTCGTCTTCCGCCAGCAGGATTTTCATCGGCCGTTTCCGAGCCCTCGAGTCGAAATGTTGATCCCATAAAGGGAGGCGATGGTAAACAAGGTGTTAGGATCTGAGTTCGCAGCCGGCGCCGCGCGTCTCACGGATGGCGGTGTGGGCCGGCTGCACCAGAGTGGACAGCCGACCGTTCGCATACCACAGTGCGCGTCCGCCGTGTTTTCTCAACCGCCGGGGCCTGCACACATCCAATGATCGCGCCCGAAACGGTACAGCCCGACGCCTTCGGTTTTGCCCCGGCCTTCGAGGTCGACGAACCGGCGGCGCACACCCTGCCCTTCGTCTTCAATACCGGCCATTCCGGCGCCGTCTACCCCTCGGATTTCATCGCGGCTTCGCGTCTGGACGCGCTGAGTTTGCGCCGGTCCGAGGATGCGTATGTCGATCGCCTGTTCGCCTCGGTGGTCGAGCTCGGGGCGCCCCTGTTGCGGGCGAACTTTCCGCGGGCGTTCCTGGACGTGAATCGCGAGCCGTTCGAGCTCGACCCGCGCATGTTCGACGGTCGGCTGCCGCCCTTCGCTAACACGCGCTCGATGCGGGTGGCGGGCGGGCTCGGCACCGTTCCGCGGGTGGTCGCGGACGGTCAGGAGATCTACGCGCGTCGCCTCCCGGTCGGCGAGGCGACCGCGCGGATCGAGGCCCTGTACAAGCCCTACCACCGGGTGCTGCGCAGCCTGATCCAGCGTACGGCGCGCACCCACGGTCACTGCGTCCTGATAGACTGTCATTCGATGCCGTCCTCGAGTCTCGGGCGCGATGCCGAGGTCAAGGCGGACATGGTCTTGGGCGACCGGTACGGGACGGCCTGCGCCCCCGGCCTGATCGAGGCCTTCGAGGCCGCGTTCCGGAGCCAGGGCTTCCGGGTGGTGCGCAACAAGCCCTATGCGGGCGGCTTCATCACCGAGCATTACGGTGAGCCGAATCTGGGACGGCATGCCCTGCAGATCGAGGTCAACCGGGCGCTCTACATGGACGAGGCGAGCCTCGCGATGACGCCGGATTTCCCGAGCTTGGCGAAGGCGTTGCGGATCGTCGTCGCCACCGTGGCGGCCGATCTCGGCGATCTGACACCCAGCAGGATGGCGGCCGAGTAGGGCCGCCGGCTCACCGGCATAAGGCTCACAGCGGCCAACGCCGAGGCTGGAAAGAAAAAAGGCCACTCCCGAAGGAGCGGCCCGAAGTCTAGGGAGGAAACGCCCAAGAAGGGCTACGGGACCGCGACGCCATCGCGATCTCGCAATGCACAAATTACAGTGCGGCGCACAAGACGCAAGGATTAAATCGCTCCGGCCTCCGCACAGGCTGCATGGCTCCGCCGCGCTTCGCGCAAAGCGCTCAGCCCTGCTCCAGCAGCTTGGCGATCTCGGCCTTCAGCGGTCCCGCCAAGTCCGGCCGTTCCAGCGCGTAGGCCAGGTTGGCGGTCAGGAAGCCGATCTTGGAGCCGGTATCGTAAGTCCGTCCCTCGTAGTGCATGCCGAAGAAATCCTGCGTTTCCATCAGGTCGATCATCGCGTCGGTGAGCTGGATCTCGCCGCCGGCGCCCTTCTTCCCGTGCTCCAGGATCCCGAAGATCTCGGGCTGGAGGATGTAGCGGCCGGAGATGATGAAGTTCGACGGCGCGGTGCCCTGCTTGGGCTTCTCGACCATGCCGGTGATCTCGAAGGACTGGCCGTAGGTCTCGCCGACGCTGACGATGCCGTATTGGTGCGTCTCCTCCGGGGCCACCTCCTCGACCGCGATGATGTTGCCGCCGTGGCGCTCGTAGGTGGAGAGCATCTGCTGCATGCAACCGCGGCTCAGCATATCCGGCAGCAGCACCGCGAACGGCTCGTCGCCGACGATCTCCCGGGCGCACCAGACCGCGTGGCCGAGGCCGAGGGGGGCCTGCTGGCGGGTGAAGCTGGTCTGGCCCGCCTTCGGGAGATCGCGCTTCAGCTCCTCGTAGGCGGCGGTCTTTCCGCGCTCCTGAAGGGTGTGCTCCAGCTCGAACGCAATATCGAAATGATCCTCGATCACCGCCTTGCCGCGACCCGTGACGAAGATGAAGTGCTCGATGCCCGCCTCGCGCGCCTCGTCGACGACATGCTGGACGACCGGCCGGTCCACGACCGTGAGCATTTCCTTTGGGACCGCCTTGGTGGCGGGCAGGAAGCGGGTGCCCAGGCCCGCCACGGGCAGGACAGCCTTGCGGATCGGTTTCATCAAGCGGCAACTCCGGAAACTGAACGGAACGGCATGGGCAATGGTTCGGGCAGTGAGATAGCCTGGCGCGATGCTTCGCAAGGCCTCTACGTCGATAGTATGAGCCAAAGCACCGTAAATATACCGTCTGCGACCACCTAATGGGGCCGTTATCGAAGAGGAATCCCACGCGGCCCTTGAACGTGCGATGACGACGCGCCGTTACGCCTTCCCCGTCGCGGCCCGATCGGGCAAGGCTCGTCGGCGGCAGACGTGAGACGGCATCGGAGCGGACGACATGGCGGTTCTGGTGACGGGC
>NZ_AKFK01000018.1:0-20002 GCF_000272495.1 Methylobacterium sp. GXF4
TCCCCCCGCCCCGCATACCCGGCTCCTGTGCCTCGACGTCGAGACCGCCCCCGACCGCGCCCGGATGCCGGCCGCGTGGGGGGCGAAGTTCCCCAAGCCGATCTGGCACCGGGTGGTCGCGATCTCCGTGGTCGAGGCCCGGATCGAGGCGGACGGGGACGGCTTCGAGCGCTACGCCGTCGTCGGGTGCCGCTCCGGCGGGGCGCCGGACTGGGACGAGGCGCGCCTCCTGCGCGGCTTCTGGGGATATTTCGCGCGGGAGCCGAGCCGCGTCGTGACCTGGAACGGGCGCGCCTTCGACCTGCCGGTGCTGATGCAGCGCACGATGGTCCACGGGCTCACCGCCCGCGGCTGGCACGGGGACGGCGGCCGCCACGGCTACACCAACCGGTACCGCGAGCGCTGGCACTGCGACCTGATGGACGCGCTCTCGACCTACGGCGCCTGCGCCCGCCTCTCCCTCGACGAGGCCGCCCGGGCGCTCGACCTGCCGGGCAAGATCGGCGGCCACGGCGGTGACGTCGAGGCGATGATCCTGGCGGGCGAGGTCGAGCGAGTGCGGGCCTATTGCGAGGGCGACGTGCTCAACCTGTTCGGCCTGTACTGCCGCTACGCCCTGCTCACCGGGCGCCAGGCGCCGGCCGGCCACGCCGAGGCCCTCGCCGGCCTGTCCGCCTACCTCGCCGGCGAGCGCGCCGGCCGTCCCCATCTCGGCGCGTTCCTCGACGCGTGGCGCCCCCCGGACGCCGCCGCGGACGGCGCCGGGTGACGCGCGGAGCGAAGCCGGGGCGCTCAGACCCCGGCCGGCCCCGCCCGCTTCCACCATCCAGACCCCGCCGCGGTCCCGGACGCCCCGACCTGCCCGCGCCGCGCCCGACCGGGAGAGCCCCATGCCCCAGACCTGGTTCACCGCCGACACCCATTTCGGCCACGCCAACGTCCTGAGCTTCTGTGGCCGGCCCTTCCCCGGGATCGCCGAGCACGACGCCGCCCTGGTCCGGGGCTGGAACGCCCGGGTGGTGCCCGGCGACGACGTCTGGCATCTCGGCGACTTCGCCCTCGGCCTCGATCCGGTCGCCCTCGCGCGCGTCTTCGCCCGCCTGCATGGGCGCAAGCACCTGATCGTGGGCAACCACGACCACAAGGCGACCCTGCGCCTGCCGTGGTCGTCGCCGCCGCGGCAGCTGCACGCGATCTCGGTGGCGGGGCGGCGCGTCGTGCTGTGTCACTACGCCCTGCGGTCGTGGCACCGGATCCACGCCGGCGCGGTCCACCTCTACGGGCATACGCACGGGACCATCCCGGGCACGCGCCACGCCGAGGATGTCGGGGTCGACGCCTGGGGCTACGCGCCGGTCTCGCTGGCCGAGGCCCTCACCCGCATGGCCGGGAACGCGCTCCTGGAGGACGAGCTCCGGCTCGCCGCCGCGGGCCGGGATCATCCGGGCGCGGACGCCGACGCGGACGGGCGATCGTGAGCGGTGAGCGGGCGCCCCGCTCAAGCTGGAAGTTCGTGGCCCCGTCTCGCCCGACCCGGAGATCGGGCGGAACTCGGTGACCGGGGCGTCAAGGAACAGTCGGCCCCGCGCCGCGGCGCCCTACGGTTTCGGGCCGAGGGCCGCGAAGGTCTGGCGCAGGCCGGCGTCGAGATCGTAGCGCGGGCGGAAGCCGACCGCGTCGCGCAGCCGCGTCACGGCCGCCTCGATGCCCGCCGGTTCGCTCGCCGGGAGCGGGCGGGCGCCGAAGTCGATGAGGTCGGGGCGGCCGGTGAGCGCGCCGATCCGCTCCAGGATCGCCCGGACCGGCACCGCCGCGCCCGAACCGACATTGACCGGGCCCGCGACGTCGGACTCGACCAGGGCCGCGAACGCCCCGGCCGCGTCCGCCACGTGGCTGAAATCCCGGCGCTGGTGGCCCGGGCTCGTGGCGAAGCGCGCGCCCGAGGCCAGCGCCCGGATCGCGTCGCCGACCAGCCGGCCCGGCCGCTCCCCCGGCCCGTACAGGAAGAACAGCCGCCCCCAGGCCAGGGACAGCCCGGTCTCGCCGGCGTAGGCCGCGAGGATCCGCCGTGTCCCGTCCTTGGCCGCCCCGTACAGGGTGGCGGGGACGCAGGGCGCGTCCTCGCTGAGGCGCTCGGGCCCCCAGGCGTACTCGGCGCAGGTGCCCGCCACCACCGCCCGCCCGCCGCCGGCCTCCCGGAAGGCGCGGACCAGCGCGAGGCTCGCCGCGACCCAGTCGAGGTTGGCCGCCGCGCGCCAGTACAGGCCGGGTTCGGCGTACCAGGCGAGGTGCAAGAGATGGCTCGCTCGGACTGCCTGAACCGCCGCCCGGACCGCCCCCGCGTCGAGCAGGTCCACCGGGTGGAACGCGACCGTCGACGCCTCGGGCCGCGCGCGGCCCAGCGCGTGGATCTCGAAACCCCGGGCCCGGAGCGCCGGGATCGCGTGGGTGCCCACGAAGCCGGTGGCGCCGGTGACGAGGACGCGGCGCGCCCCCGAACTCATGCGCCCGGATCCGCGCCGTCCCAGGCCGGGAAGGCGCGGTCGCGCTCGGCGATCACGCTCACCGGCTCCGGCCAGGCGATGCCGAGGGCCGGGTCGTCCCAGCGCAGGCCCCGGGCGGCCCCGGCCACGTAAGCCCTGTCGATCATGTACAGCACCTCCGTGTCGTCGCGCAGCGTCTGGAAGCCGTGCGCGAACCCCGCCGGGACGTAGAGCGTCGCCCGGTTCTCGGCCGAGAGCGCGATTTCGGCCGCCCGCAGGTAGGTCGGCGAATCCCGGCGCAGGTCGACGATCACGTCGTGGATCGCCCCCCGGGTGCAGCGCACGAGCTTGGTCTCGGCGTGCGGCGCCACCGCGTAGTGCATCCCGCGAACCGTGCCGCGGCGCAGGTTGAACGACACGCTGGATTGCTTGAACCGACCGACCAGGCCACGTTCCACGAGGGTGTCCTCGCACACGGTCCGGGCGAAGAAGCCGCGCTCGTCCGCGTGCGGGCTGAGCCCGATCCGGTAGGCGCCCGCCAGCGGCAGTTCCTCGAAGATCACGCGGGCTCACTCCACCGTCAGGCTCGGGATGCAGGTGACGAAGCGCCCGCCCCATGCCCGGATGCCTTCCATCTCCTGCATGATCTCGGCCTTCAGGTTCCACGGCAGGATCAGCACGGTGTCCGGGCGCAGGGCGAGCAGCGCCTCAGGCGAGACCACCGGGATTCGGCTGCCGGGCAGGAGCGTGCCCTGCTTGTGCGGCGAGCGGTCGGCCACCGCCGCGACCAGTTCCGGGCCGATGCCGCAATAGTTCAGGAAGGTGTTGCCCTTGGCCGCCGCCCCGTAGGCGCAGACGCGCCGGCCCGCGCGGCGCTCGCCGATCAGAAACTCCAGGCTGGCGCATTTGATCTCGACCACGGCGTCGGCGAATCGCGCGTAGCCGTCCGCCGAGAAAAGCCCGCCCGCCCGCTCGTCGGCGAGTACCGCCGCCACGGCGGGCGTCGACGCGTGCGGGCCGTCGGCGTGGCAGAAGAACACCCGCAGCGAGCCGCCGTGGGTCGGCAACTCCTCGACGTCGAACACCCGCAGGCCCGAGCGCTCTAGGATTCCGGAGACCACGCCGAGCGACAGGTAGGAGAAGTGCTCGTGATAGATCGTGTCGAACTGCTTGTGCTCGATCATCCGCAGCAGGTGCGGGAACTCGAACGTGCCGGCCCCCTCGGGCTTCAGCAGCACCTGGAAGCCGGCGACGAAGTCGAGGATGTCGGGCACGTGGGCCAGAACGTTGTTGGCCGCCATCAGGTCGGCGCCGTGGCCCTCCGCCTTCAGCCGCTCCGCGGTGGCGCGCCCGAAGAACGCGACCTCGCTCGGCACGCCCTTCGCGCGCGCGACGGCGGCGACGTTGGCGGCCGGCTCGACCCCCAGCACCGGCACGCCGCGGGCGACGAAGTACTGCAGCAGGTAGCCGTCGTTGCTGGCCACCTCCACGACCCGGCTGTGCGGCCCGAGCCGGAAGCGCTCGGCCATGGCGGCGACGTAGCTCTCCGCGTGGCGCAGCCACCCGGCGGAGAAGCCGGAGAAGTAGGCATAGTCCGAGAAGATGTGCTCCGGGCTCTCGAACGCTTCGAGCTGCACCAGCCAGCAGCGCTCGCACACGAAGGCGTGGAGCGGATAGGCCATCTCGCCCTGTCCCGCGCGCTCGGGCGGCACGTAGGAATTGGCGAGCGGCGACAGGCCGAGATCGGCCACGGTGCGGGCGAGCGGCGCGCCGCAGGACCGGCAGCAGGCGCGGGGCGCGGGGGCCGTGAGGGTGTCCGTCGCCGCGCTCATGCCGAGTCTCCCACCCAATGTCCCGCCACGTTGTCCGCCGAGTCCCGGTCCCCGGACACCGCCAGCGCCTCGTAGCGCCCGATCTGTTCGAGGGTCAGCGCCGCGGCATCCGCGCCCTGCGCCTGCGCCCGGTACCACGCCCCGGTCCAGTCCAGAGCCTCGGCGAGCCGCAGGCGCCGATCCCAGGCGAGATGCGCGCGCGCCTTCGAGGCGTCGACCTTGAGGAAGGTGGCCTCGTGCGGGTGCGTGCCGGCGGCGAGCCGCCAATGTGCGCCCGCGCCCCAGCCCCGGGCGAGGCCGGCCACCACCGCGGAGACCGGCTGGCAATCCGCGTCGGCCGGGCCGAGGTTCCAGCCCTCGGCGTAGCGAGCCCCGTCGTCGCCGCACAGGGCCTCGGCCAGGCGCAGATAGCCCGAGAGCGGCTCCAGCACGTGCTGCCAGGGCCGCACGGCGCCCGGCGCGCGGATCTCCACCGGCTCGCCGCGCCCAAACGCGCGGACCACGTCCGGGACCAGGCGATCCAGCGACCAGTCGCCGCCGCCGATGACGTTGCCCGCCCGCGCGCTGGCGACGCGCGCCGGATGGCCGCTCGCGCCGAAGAACGAGGCGCGATAGGCGCTGGTGACCAGTTCGGCGCAGCCCTTCGAGTTGGAATAGGGATCGCGCCCGCCCATAGGCTCATCCTCGCGATAGGCCCAGACCCACTCGCGGTTCTCGTAGGCCTTGTCGCTGGTGACGATCACCACCGCCTGGACCGTGGGGCAGGCGCGCACCGCCTCCAGCAGGTGGACCGTGCCCATGACGTTGCTGGCATAGGTGCCCACCGGATCGGTGTAGGAGGGCCGCACCAGGGCCTGGGCGGCGAGATGCAGGACGATCTCGGGCCGCGCCTCGGCAACGCAGGCGGTGAGCGCGGCGAGGTCGCGCACGTCGCCGATCCGGCTGTCGATCCGCGCGGGCAAGTCGGCGAGCGCGCACAGGCTCGGCTCGGTCTCCGGCACCAGCGCGTAGCCGGTGACCCGGGCCCCGAGGCGGGCGAGCCACAGGCTGAGCCAAGCGCCCTTGAAGCCGGTATGGCCGGTGACCAACACGCGGCGGCCGGCCCAGAAGCCCGGATCCGGGTTGCGCACGGTCATCGCACGCCCCCCATCACCACATCTTCCAGGGGGCGGCCTTCGTGGCCCAGAGCGCCTCAAGCTGGTTCTTGTCGCGCAGGGTATCCATCGCCTGCCAGAATCCGGCGTGACGGAAGGCCTGGAGCTGTCCCTCGCGCGCCAGCCGCTCCAGCGGCTCGTTCTCCCAGACGGTGGCGTCGCCCGACACGTAGTCGAGCACCCGCGGGTCGAGCACGAAGAAGCCGCCGTTGATCACGGCGCCGTCGCCCGCGGGTTTCTCGCGGAAGCTGCGGATCGCGTCGCCCTCCAGTTCCAGGGCGCCGAACCGGCCGGGGGGTGCCACGGCGGTCAGCGTCGCCATCCGTCCGTGGGCGGCGTGGAAGGCTGCGAGCGCGGTGAGGTCGACGTCGGAGACGCCGTCGCCGTAGGTCATGAAGAACGGCTCGGCCCCGAGATAGGGACGCACGCGCTTCAGCCGGCCGCCGGTCATGGTCTCGGGCCCGGTCTCGATCAGCGACACGCTCCAGTCCTCGGCGCCGGAGCGGTGGAACTCGATGTCACCCGAGCCGGTCGCCACCGTCACATCCGAGAGGTGGAGACGGTAGTTGAGGAAGAATTCCTTGATCATGTACCCCCGGTAGCCGAGGCAGATCACGAACTCGCGCACGCCGTGGGCGGCGAAGCCCTTCATGATGTGCCACAGGATCGGCTGGCCGCCGATCTCGACCATCGGTTTCGGGCGCGTCCCGGTCTCCTCCGACAGGCGCGTCCCGAGCCCGCCCGCCAAGATCACCGCCTTCATCGATCCCTCCCCGGCCATCCCGTCGCTTCCCTCGGGGCGGCAGCCCGGACGGCAGCGAAGGGGGCGCCTCGACCGCCACGCGGCGACCGACCTCCCACACCGACACCGCGCGGCTTACGCGCGAAGGCCGATGCTGTTCAAGCCGCCGCCCGCGCAGGCCGCCATCGGGACCGCGACCTGGCCCGATCACGGGGGCTGCTGTGCTGGCCTCGCCGCGCCCGCCCGATCGCGGCCGGCCGTCGCCATCGGCGCGCTCACGCGGTCCGCCCGGGGCGATCCCGATCTGGGCGGCCACGGATCCCCGGCCGGACGGAGCGCGGGGCCCGTGGGCGTCGATCGCACCCTAGATCTGCCGGCTCGCCGCCGCCATCCGCCAGCGCGCCGGGCCCGACCCCGTCGAGCCCGGCGGGGAGCTACGCCTCGATCACCGTGGCGGGGATCGCACGGCCCCAGGATGCGAGGGTGACCTCCGCGCGGGCACCGGAGCCCAGCGCCTCGTAGCCGCGGGTGTAATTGTCGTGCACGAGGAGGTTGGCCTGCGCGCCCTGCCGGGACGTCTCGCTGATCGGCCAGAGCGGCGGCGCGTAGCCGCGGCCGTCGGCGCCGACGATCAGGCAGGTCAGACCCAGGGCGAGGACCCGCCGGGTCAGGCCGTCGGGGCCGCTCTCCGCGAAGAAGGCGTCGAGCTTGGTCGCGATGGCGTAGGCGCCGAGCAGCGCCACCGCGTGCTCGCGCCGCATCGCGAAGGCGTTCGTGCGCAGATGGGGGTTGGGAAACGCCGGAAACAGGCGGTTGATGTAGCGCAGGCTCTCGAACGAGCCCGTGGCGCCGACCATGCCGACGCCGGGCATCTCCAGATTGCGCAGCAGCTTGGCGAGCCAGGACGGCGCGTTGAGTTCGGCGTTGGTGTTGAGGAAGCAGACGTGATCCTCGCCGACGCTGCGCAGGGCGTCCGCGTAGGCGCCGAGGTCGAAACTGAGGTCGTCGGTGTCGATCGCCGTGAAGGGCAGGCCGTCGAAGATCTCCTCCGCGGTCGCCCGCTGCGCCGCGTCGGCGAAGCCCTTGAAGATCACGTAGAGCCGGTGCGCGTGGCCGGCCGGATGCGCCCGATAGGACGCCACGAACCGCCGGAACCGTTCCGCGTGGTCGGCGTCGTAGCCGCGGGCGAGGTAGATGACGGCGGCGGTCCGGATCGACATGGTCTGCGGGCGGCTCCGACGACGGGGGAGGCCGCGCAGCGTCGGTCGCGGCCACTGCGAGGCTGATAAAGCTTGCCGAGCGGCATGACGAGGGGGCGCCGGCCAAATGGACGAGGCCGCGTCGTAGACGGCCGCGCCGGGCTCGGTCCCCGTCCGAGCGATGACGGGCGTCTATGCGGGCCGCGTGTTTGATGCATGCGCAAGCCCGGGACTTTCGCGGATGCAAGCGACGAGGAACCGGGCCCGGCTGTCCTCGCCATCGACCGCCCGGACGGCGGCGTCATCGTCCGCGATCGAGGCCGGGCGGGACAGGTGCGACCGCGGCTCGACCGCGCAGAGGACGCCGCGAACGGGCGGTTGCGACCCCGGGTGCCGCGGTGGGACAGCCGACGGCATCCGCTCGAACCCGGAGCCAGCAGCTCGGATCGCTCCGCCGCTGCAGCGGGGCTGGGGCGCCCATCCGGTATCCGGCGATCCGGGCGGACGCGTGCCCATCGGCGCGCATGCCGTCCGCACCTGCCGTCCGCCCATCGCTTCGCCGCGCCGCCCATGAGCGCCGGGGGCGGCGCGCGATCCGTCAGCGGCTCGGGATCGGCGGGATCGCATCACCGCACAGCCCGTCGTGAGACGTCCGCGGCTGCGCGGCGGCTCGGGGCGGCTCGGGGCGGCGTGAGGGCATTCCGGTATGCGGGATGCCGGTCAAGGGACCCCGGGGACGGCGCCGGTTGCACGGTCCCGGGCGGCCAAGCCGGGCGAGCGAGATACCCGCTCCCGCGCCCGACGATTGCGGTGTCGGCCGGCGGGGCACTAAACGGGTCTCGGCGCATCTCGCGCGCCCGGAACAGGCTGGCATGACGGTCGAGATCCAAGGCAACCTCAGCGCCAACACCATCGTGTTGTCCGAGAAGTTCCGGCGCTACTCTACCGGCAGCATCCTGTTCACCGGAGAGGGCGCGCGCGTCGAGATCGACGGGCCCGTGACCAGCGGCGACGTCTCGCTCACCGTCGGCTCCCACGCCTCGATCACGATCGGCCCGGATTGTGTGATCGGCCGGCTGAGCCTGAGCGCGTTCGGCGCGGGCGCACGCATCGACGTCGGGCGCGAGGTCGGCTTCGCGGGCGCGGTGAGCCTCAGCACCCACGAGGGCAGCCAGATCAGCATCGGCGCGCGCTGCCTGATCGCGGGCGACACGGTGTTCAGCACCTCGGATTATCACACGGTGTTCGACGTCACCACGGGCGAGCGCATCAACCAGGCCGCGGATATCCGCCTCGGCGAACACGTCTGGGTCGGGGCGCGGGCGATGGTGCTGAAGGGCGCGAGCATCGGCCACGATTCCGTGGTCGGCGCCGGTTCGATCGTCACCGCCGGGTTCGGGCCCAACAGCCTGATCGTGGGCAACCCGGCCCGGCTCCTGCGCTCGGGCGTCGGTTGGCGGCATTGACGCGCGCCCCCGCGAGGGTGGGCCGGGCGATCCGAGTGCTGGGTTGGGCCGGTAGCGCTCGGGGTATCGCCGGGCTAAGGGCTGGGGATTCGAGCGGGCGCGCGCTGACCTTCGCGTCATCGCTCACGCGCGGGGGGGCTGGTGGAGCGGATCGGCACGGCCCGCTTCGGTGGGCCGTGGCGACGAGGGAGGGCGCGTGAGGGGCAAACAGGATCGGACGGGGATCATCCGATCGGAGGGGGGCGTCTCGACCGGCGCCGCGGTCGCTCCGGCCACAGGCGTCAGCGGCGCGGCCCTCCGATGATTCGCCACACCCTGCTCCTGCGGTTTGGCGTCGGGGCAGCCCCCCCGGAGCGCGATGCCGTGCTCCAGTCGCTGATCGCGCTGTGCGACCGGGTCGGCGAGGTCGCCTCCTTGGCCTACGGCCCCGATGTGGATCCGCGGGCGCGGGACGGCTTCACGCACGCCTTCGTCATCGTCTTCGGAAGCGAGGAGGCGCGCGACGCGTTCCAGGCCCTGGCGGGTTACGCGGCCGCGCTGGAGCGGCTATCACAGGTCGCGGACGCCGTGCAGGTCGCCGATTAGCGCGCTGGCGGCCGAAGTGGGCGCCAGTTCGAGCGCGGGCGTGTCGCATCGCGGGATCACGGTCGTTCGCGGGGCGGCCGGGGACGGGTCCGGGCAGGCCGCCTCGCTCGGTCCGTGAGCTGTTCGCTCAGATCCGGTCGTCGAAGGCCAAGTTCTCCGCCGGATACTCGATCATCAGCCGGCGCTGAGCCTCGGAGTTCGCCCAGTCACCGATCTTCATGTACCCGCCCCCGACGTCCCGGACCTCGATGGCCTGGCCCACCGTCTCGATCGATTGAAAGCCCTGCGGCCAGTTGCACGAGAAGTAGAATACCTGCTCCACGCGCGCCGATACGTGGCAGACGCCGGGGCCGAACGAGCCGAAGCCGAAGACCAGGTAGCGACCGTCGGCGATCGCCGCGACGTCGTCCGCGAGCGTGCCGCTCTGCGTCGTCAGCGCAAGGCCGGCGCCCGCGATATAGGCCTCCAGCGCCGGGATCACCGGGTTCGCCCGGTTCTCGAACACCAGCTTGACCGATCGAATGCGGCCCTCTCGCCGCAGGCGCTCGATCACCATCCGGTAGAACGCCAGCGGCGGCTGCGGGTAGTTCGGGTCGATCCAGGTGCTGAAGATGTCGCCGGAGCGGATGTGGATGATGAGCTGATCCTCAGGCTTGACCGGAAACACCGCCGGCAGGCCGTTGAACACCGGCCGGATGTACCTGTGGACGATCTCGCGCATCGGCAGCGGATCGCGCGCCGCGACGAGGGGCTGGAACGGCGTGTCGAAGAACATCCCCGACAGGAAATAGCCGTCGTCCGGCAGCGGCTCGTCGGCGGGGATGAATGTGATCTCCCGACAGGTCAGGCGTTCGCGCAGGAAAATCGCTTGGCTCCGATCGACCGCCGGGATCTTGATGAGCCTCAACCCGAGTGCGCGCGCGACCGAGATGGCGATGGCGTACTGCACGAGGCAATTACCGAAGGCGCCGTTCTCCAGGAGCGCGATGCCAACGAGCGCCTTCGATCGCGGGCGCTCGGCGCTCACGAGGCTGTAGGAGGTGTGCAGCACCGCGCCCGGACGTTCGTGGAGGATGTTGAAAGCGACGCCGAGCCGGGCGCGGAGGCTGATCAGGTCGAGCGCCGCCGCCTCGCACCAGACCTGCAGGCGCGCGTCGTTCGACCCGACCCCGGAGGGGAGCGTGGCGCGGACGTGGCGGGCCCAGCCGGCCGGCCCGGCCCCGACGCGCGCGCGGATCGCGCCGTCCGCGGCGATCTGCGACGTGGCCTCCGGCTCCGACCAAGTCCGCCCGTCGGAGGAGACCGCGAGCCGCAGTGCATCGCCCTCCCCCGGTCCGACCGGGCTCACCGAGACCGCGTGGATCGGGAAGCGCGCGCCGAGGTCGACCTGAAGTGTGAGCGTCCGGTCGGCGCTCGCCGGTGCCTCCCCCTCCCCCGCGGGGAAAGCCGGGGTAATCCCACCTGACGAGCGGGCGACCACCCCGGTGATCGCGAGATCGATCAGGTCCCCGCTTCGATCGGCTGTCGCGGCCATACCTTGCACCCGTCCCCAGCCCGCGCCAAGCGCGCCTTCGGTCGCCTAACGGTCCAAGCCTCGGTGAGGCAAGCCGCCCCCGGGTGCAGGACCGTATTGACTGCCGGAGCACGGGGCGGTTGACCGCGCGTGCGCCACCTGCTCAGACCCCTGCGATGACCGCGCCCTTCGACGATCCAAATCTCTTCGTCAACGTCGCCCTCGGCAAGCCGGCGACGCAGAGTTCACGGCCTGGATGGTGCTCGTTGGAGCCCGACGGGCTCGTAAACGGCGATTTCGGCGCGGAATACAATGCCCACACCGAGGCGGACGAGCCGTCCTGGTGGCAGGTCGATCTCGAACGGCGCTTCCCCCTATCGGCGATTGTCGTCCACAATCGGCGCGAGCACGCCCGGGAGGCCGCCCGGTCCCTCCGGGTCGAGGTCTCGGAAGACGGGTCGAACTGGACTCTGATCCATGCCGGGCTGACGCATTTTCGGGCGCGCGGACAGGCGATTCCTCTGCAGCTCCCCCTCGCCGGCCTGGTTTGGGCGCGCTTCATCAAGGTGTCCCTCGACGAGCGCCAGCCCCTGGTGCTGAGCCAAGTCGAGGTCTTCGTCGAAAGGCCGGCCTACGAGCTGATCGGCCTGCGCGAGGACCTCGACCTCGACGTCCCGCTCCTCGCCGAGGCGCCCGGAGCGGTCGAGCAGATGAGCTACGCCCTCGTCGGCGCACCGGGCACCCGCGACGCCCCGCTGATCGGCGTGTCGCTCGTGCTCAACGGCGCGCTCGGCAACGGCCTGATGCAGCACACGATGGCGATCGCCGTCGCGCGCAAGTTCGGCCTTCGATACTTCAAGCTCGCCACGCGCGACACCAGCGGCGTCATCGCGCGCACCGAACCGGTGGACCTCGGCGGCCTGACCTTCTTGCCGAGTCCCCATCCGCTCCCCGCGGGCGGCTGGTTCCTGGAGGGCTACTTCTGGGAACTGGAGCACCACGCGCGCTTCGCCCGGGATCTGCTCACGCCGAGCCAGAGGCGCGAGACGGTGCGGACGATCATCCACCCGCTCTACAATCTGTTGCCGCCGGTGTTCGCGCCGAAGCCCGCGGACGAATTGATCGTCCACATCCGCTCGGGCGACGTATTCAGCACCTGGGTCAACGCGGCCTACATTCAGCCGCCGCTGGCCTTCTACACCCTCGTCATCGACCGCTTCCTGCAGGCCGGCCGCATCACACGGGTCAAGCTGGTCTATGAAAACCGCTTGAATCCAGTGATCGACGCGCTGGAAGCCCACCTCGCGGCGCGCGCGATCCCGTTCTCGGTGCAGAGCGGGACCATCGTCGAGGATACCGCCGCCCTGGTGAATGGGCGGTACCTCGTCTTCGGCTTCGGGACGCTGGGCCCGGCGATCTGCTACCTGTCGGACGCCGTCGAGACCGTGGTGTCCTTCTCGAACGGCCACGATCACGGCTTCCGGGAAATCCCGACGGTGGGGAACGTGGTCGAGGTGTTCGACGCGGGCGACTACATTCGCCCAGGCAGCTGGAACAACTCGCCCGAACAGCGCCGGATGATGGTCGAGTATCCCGAATCGAGCCTGCGTATCGAGGGGACGATCTGATCCGATCCGATCCGATCCGGCGCCGCGCATTCGCGCCCGCGGCGATGCGCAGGGCCCCGGTCCGAAATCCGATCTCGGCGCTCGAGTTCGACTTCGCGTCCCCGTGCGCGATCGGGCGTGAGCAGAGGCGTCCCGATCACGGGCGCCCCGCGCGCGGCTGTTCGCGCGGGGCGCGCGAGCGGCGGTGTCATCAACGGATTCGGCTGGCCGACCCCTGGGCCGTGTGGCTCGATGCGGGTCGGAACCAGGGCGGCCTCCCGGCCTCGCAGCCCGCGCACGCGACGATCTGGACGGCGGTCGAGGGTTCGGACGTGAGCGTTGGGCGTGCGCGTGCTGGGGGGCTTGCGCGGTCGCGCGGCAGCTTGGTTTCGCGAGGCGTCGTGGCGCAACGCGCCCTTGGCTCCCCTATCGCCTGGACGCCGTATCGTTTTGCTGGGCCATTCTCTCGATGCCGACGGCGAGCACCCGCGCGATCTCTTCATCCCGCCGCGAACCCCGACCGATCTCCCGGCAGAACGAAGCCGCTTGGCGCAGCCCCTCGCTGTGGGCTGCGCCCAAGGCCGCGATGACAGTGTTGATCGTGCTCGTTCGCTCCGCATCGCTACCCCTCAGTTGGGGCAGCAGGAAAGCGATGAGATCGAGTTTCCACTCGGCCCGGGTCTCGGGTGCGTCCATGCTCATCCCTTCACCGTGTGTGACAGCAAGATCGCGGTGCGCACCATGTCGCGTTGGCGCCCATCCCGATCGGTGAGCGGGGCGTCCTGAGACGCCATGTGGCTCGCCATTGCCGCCGCACGATGGAGGGTCAGTCATTCGCCAGTGGGTGGGCTTCGCTGGCGAGCTCGGTGAGCGCGGAATCGACCGCCGCGGTGACCTCGCCGCCCGTTGCGTCGGAGGTGTTCCGCGGCTCGAAAACGGTCGGGTTCCTAGTCATGGTGCAGAGCTAACGCAGCGGGATGGGGGTGTCTATCGTCCTCCCGGTTCCCTTGTCCAAGGCGGGGGCGCACCCCTCGCACGGCAAAGCGCCCTCTCCGCATGTTCGATCCGGAGTCAACGGCCACACGCCGTTCCGCCCAGTGGGGGCCGCGCTGGCGTCCCCAGACGGCTCGATCACAGCGGGCCGCTCCCGGGAGGACCGCGCCGAGCCTTACCATCAAGGGTTCAGGCCGAAGTGGGACCCGGAAACCTCATACGGAATCAGTGGGTATTTTGCCCCTGAGGTCCCACCATTCAGGCCGCCAACGCCCGGCTCGTTGGCCCCGCCGCCCGATCTGATCACGGGCTGGCCGGGGGCATGCCACCCTTCATCGCAGGTGTAACCTCTGGCTTGCCGTGGCTGAATTGGCCCTATCGATTCGAAGGCGGAATATCACATCTAACATCGGCTTCACTTGGTCGGCGGATCGTCACATGATCGAGGGTATCCCGCCTTCGTGGTGCCGTGATTATCCTCCGTGATCGCTCGAAGAACGGAACTAAGTAGGGTTGGAGAGAAGGAATGGCACCGAGCCTTGCGCGAGCGGTAGGCGTGGCGCGCACTCTGAAGACGGCCGCGCGCAACTTGGCGCTCGGACGCGACGATGCGCTTCCGGTCACGCCGGAGCTGAGCGGGGGGCCATCTCATAAGGTCGATGCCGACATCCCCGTCGACATTGGCTGCATCAAGGTCTTCCGCGCCGAAAGCTTCCCCGAGTCCGGACCGAGCCCGTGGCTTGATCAGCCCGACGCACGCGACATCATTGAGCGGCGCCTAGCTCGCCGGGAGATCACACCCAGACAGGCTGAAATCTGCCGGTACTGGGAAGCGAACGGCTACTACGTCCTGCGCGGCGCGATCGATCCCGACACGATCGACGAGGCTTGGGCCGCCTACGAGGCCGCGATCGTTCGCGGCGAAGTCACCCTAGGGGCAGAGAAAGCCGCGGAGGACGATCCTCACCCGGGCCGCTACCTGAACCCACACCTGAAGGTAGAGGAGCTGGACCAGCTCTTGAGACACCCGGTGCTGGTCAACTTCAGCAGTATGGTGTTGGGCCGGCCGGCGATCCCGTTTCAGACCATCGCGTCACACAAGGGCAGCCAGCAGTCCGAGCATTCGGACTCGATCCATATGACCACCTACCCGCTCGGGTATTTGGCCGCCTGCTGGATCGCCATGGAAGACATCCACGCCGATGCGGGACCACTGGTCTATTACCCCGGCACCCATCGCCTGCCGTACCTGTTCAGCCACGATGTCGGCATCTCGACGGACGACTTCCGTGAGCGTGGCTACAGCGCCTACTCCGAGCACTATGAGCCTGCGATCAAAAACGAGATCGCTGAGCACGGAGCGAAGCCGGCGCATTTCACGGCGCGCAAGGGCGACGTGCTGTTCTGGCATGCGAACCTGCTTCACGGCGGATCGGCCCGGGCCGACATGCAGCGCTCCCGTAAGGCCCTGGTGCACCACTACTTTGCTGAAGGCTGCGTCTGCTACCACGACCTGTCGGCGTCGACCTCGGCCGTGCACGGTCCGGTCGAGAGCCTGCCGACCTGCGGGGCCTCAAGCCCTGACATCAAGGTGCGCAATCAGATTGCGCGGTAGCACCGATCCCATCACCGGCTTGGTCCCACCGCCCGCTGCCTCCGAGGATGCGCGATGATGTGTGAGCGGAGGCTGATCGGCGCTGGCGATGTCCGATTGATGCGTGGGAGGGCTAGGCGACCAGCCGAGCCTTCGCTTCGTGAATTAGGTAGCTATCGCGATCGTTGATATCGCGGATGATCGGGCACGTCTTACAGGGTGCAGGTGGATTCGCGGAGTTCACCGACCAGCGCAGCTCCTGGTAGCGTGGGCCGTTCCAGATCTCCTCCATCGTGTTCTCGTGCAGATTGCCCATCTTCAGGCCGGGCACGCAGCAGGCGAGCACGTCGCCGTTGCCCAGCACGCCTGCCCCATACCAGGGTATGGAGCATGGGAGGCGTCCGACGACCCTCTTCGTCGTGAACGGCTCCGGTATGAACAAGTGACTGATGCCTAACTCGTTTGCCAGCGCGATGCTTTCTAGCCGGACCGCGTTGAAGCGTTCGCGCTCGTGCCAAAGCGATTCCTCCGCCATCTCTGGTGTGAATGGCATCAGATGGCGGGCGTAGACAATCTCCAATCCTAACGAGTGCGCGAGGCGCAGGAAGTCGGGGAACTCATCGAGGTTGCTGCGCATCAGGGTGAAACTGATGGCGATGCGGTGCGTACCGCCGAGACGGCCTCGCGCCTGCACGGCGGAGCGGATATTCTCGATCACCTTGGCCAGCGGGGGGGCCCCCTTGCGAACGCGCCGGAACGTCTCCTCTGTTGCTGCATCCAGGGAGATGCTCAAGTGATCCAGCTTTGAGCGTGCCAAGCGCTCGCTGACTTCCGGGGTGAGGTGCGAGCCGTTGGTATCGATGACGAATGACACGTCGAGATCGATCAGAAAGTCGAGCTCGCCGCCGAAGCGTGCGTCTGCCCAGAGGATGTCACCGCTATAGTCGCTGGCGATCTCCTTAAGGTGCCCGGCGGCGACCCACGAACGGATCTGATCTCTTATCGTCTCGGGCAAGCGTTTGACCGACTTGCGCGTCTCCTGCGAGATGCAGTGCGGGCAGTTGAGATTGCACTGCGTTACCGGGCTCCACATAAGATGCGTTGGGACCGGCGTATCGGCCAGCAGAGGGGCGTAGGCGGTCCGGGCGCGTAGGCCATATTCCAGTTGGTGGTACTGCCGGCTGTATAGCGCGACGTGTCCAGGCAAGCGTTCCGTCCCACTCGACATCCATGCCGTGGCGGCCGCGCCGGGCTGGGAGCCGATAGCTTCAATCGTCAGGACGAGCAGGTCACCCGCGCGGACATCCGGCTTGGGAAGATGCAGCGTGACGTACATATTGTCGTCGATGTCGTCCTCGGTCAGCGTCAACGCGACGAGGAGTTCTCCATCATCGTCCCCGAGAGCGTCGAAGTAGCTGCGCCGGCGAGATCCGAAGAGGCTAGTCCATGAACGCATGCGGGGCCTGAGGTCGCGCTTCACCCGGCGCAGACGTAGCGTAACCTCGCCCTCTGGTTTGCGGCCCCAGGTGGCCAAGATCACCGTCACCGTGGATAAAGCGTCAGCCTCGGCGCGGAAAAACTGGGTCAGGGTTAGGCCTGGCACGAACTCGTCTGCGGGCCTCTCGGTGCTCATCATCTCTGCGCGTCTCGTATCGGGCGGCGAGCCATTTGTTGGTTCGTCGCATCGTCGTGCCTGCCCAGGCAGACGACACTTCGAAGGCACGGCCAACCTTGGACCATCAACCAGAAGCTGAAATGTGGTCATAAGGTTGTCAACGCGTAAACAGCTCGATCCCGGGCTCGGCCCCACCCCGATCTGCTCACGGCGCGGGGGATTGTCCGATCTCACGAGCGGTTAAACCCATCCGCACCGCTATTCGTGATGCGCGTTGGTCCCAAGCGGTTACGGCGCGGGGCTGCTGGGGCAGCGCTGACAGTTCCAGGTGGGGACCGGTCGCTCAAGCGGCGCTACAGGCGAACTCTGGACTAGCCACGTTAGCATTTCAGCGCGCAAGCTGAGCAGAATGGCGGGTCGCTCGCCGGTGATGAGACGCCAGCGTTCGACGAACACGGCAACCGGCAGTATGGCCAATGCATCCGCGCTAGACGTTAGGCCATTCTCTGGCGCCTGCACGGGGGTACCCATGTGCTCTGAACGGTCGCTCCGCTCATACCGCCCATTCCTTTGTCTGAGATGGTGAAGGGGGTGTTCGCGCGGCCGGTCGCGTAAAAGCCCGCGCCGGCGAACCGGGCGGGCTAAATTTGCCCTCGAGCGGCGGCGGAGATGCGCGCGTTGCCGTGACAATACGAAGGGTCGCAGTAGCCGTTACCTGCCGCACAATCGCTACAGACCTATCCGCCAGAGCAGAAAAATATCGAGCAAATATCGTACATATTTATCTGCTTCAATGCGTTATTTTAATCATTATATTATACTGTTCTGAGAAACGTACTTGAATATTTCATATCTCATTGTCGAGAGCCTGAAATATCAAAGGAATATGCTTCCTAAGAAAGCATCCAAAGCAACTGAATTAGTTTTTGACCTCAGACTCGGGTTGCTTTTGATCCCAGAAACGAATTCCTATTTGGTAGTGGTCATACTGCTGCCTCCCTATCGTTGAGGCAGCAGTATGAACTAGAATCCTGGACGCTCGCAACCCTATGAACCGCATGGTCGGCGAGGTAGATAATGGGCAAAAGAAAGCCCGCCGCGGCACTGAGCCGGGCGGGCTTGCTGATCGACAGGGGTGGTAGGATCAACACAACGCCATGAGCGCCTGCAAACCGCTGGCCTGGTCGGCATAGCGGTGCGCGTCGCCGATGATCGCGCCGTTCCCATCGGTGATGTACCAGCCGCTGTGAACGGCGCTTCCAGCCTTCTCGTGGAAATCGATGTAGGTGACCTTCAGCATCGGATGGATCCTCGGATTGCGCGTGGCTGGACAATCCAGGCTGGCCTTCGGTCGTTCCGACAGCAGCGCTTGGCGCATGTAAAAGCCCCGCCCGGCGGTTGTCCGGTGCGACGATCGGTCAGGCGCGCACCTCGTCGAGCACAGTGGTCCGACGGCGGGTGACCAGGGCCGGCGAGACCGAGTCGGCGCTCTCGAACACCGTCACGACTTCGCCGGCACACGCCGCATGCCGCTCGAAATCGTAGACGTAGCGATAGCGGCCCAGGTACGGGACAGGCATCGTCGGGATGGGCAGCCCCTGGCCCGCGGATGGCGCGGCCCGGGCATCCAAGATCGCGATAGGATCGCCTCGGTTTCCGGACCCCCGGTTCGGACCACGAATTCTGATCGCCCGGTGCGCCGGTGCGGGGCGGCCCGGAGAACGCTCAGCTCCATCCAGTCGCCGGAGCCTCGTCGCGGACGGGCTCAAACGCCGGTGAGAGCGGACGCTCCGCCGCCCCGTCAGCAGATCGATGTGGGGGCGAGTGGCCCGATGAGCCGGAGGCCCGGCGCGAGCCGAGCGAACGACTGCGCCATCGCGCGATGGCCGGGATCACCACCGGCGGCTCGGTGGCGCTTTCTCACGACCCGCAGTCGCTGGCCGACCCGAGGGACCGGGATCGGTCAAGTCGGCTCTCGGCGGCGATGGATGCTCGCGACAGGTCGCCCGCCACCGAAGCCGACGCACGCCACCCCCTCGGCTGATCCGCCCGCCTCGACGCTTGCCGGAAACGAAGCGGCCTCCCGACGTCGTTCTTGCCCGGGAACCGGCACGCTCCACGATCGGGATGCACGTCGTCGGTTCGGGCGACAGAACCGCCGGGATCCGGATGCATGTGTCTTTGGGCGGACGGACCCCACGCCGGGACGGAGACGTCGGCGCCCCCCGTGACGCCTCTAGGCCGAGGTCATCACCATCAGCATGCGGGCTGCGGTCAGGATCTGCTCGTCGGAGCCATTCGGCATGTCGGCCACCACCGTCTCGATGATGCCGCGTGCGATGCCCTCATAGAGGCCGAGTTCACGGGCGAAGCCGCTCAACTCCGTCATGATGCGATCGGCGACCGCCTCGCGTTCCGGATCATCCAGTTTCAACGCTGCACCGACTGCACCGGCGGGATCGCGATACGGGTCATGGCGTGCTTCCAAGCCGGCCGGTAACGGCGCCGGCGTCCCTTCAACATCCGTCCCTCGCGCGGTGAGGTCAAGGCCGGCGGCCTCGACCCCGGTGGGGTGCGACCCCCATGTGCGTGCCGGCTGCGATCGCCCGACCGTCGGGATCGCCATGGCACAATCGGAAACCCGCGTCGCCATCGGCGTCCGCAACAGCGCGATCGAGGCGGGCGGAGCGCTCAAGCGTGTGTCGCGCCGCGTGTCGGATGGCCGAACCGCGGGAGATCGTGGGTCGGGTCTTGGCGATACGATACCGCGCGGGGCGCCGGATCGCCCCTCGCGACGTCGGTGGGCTTTGGGCGCACTCGCGCGGGGCGACCTCGGGCCGAGGCCGGCGTCTCTGGCGGCGGTGGTACGGGCGAGCACGCCTCGGGCGGGCGCAGCGCGCCGGTCCGGACGACCGCCATGGCGGTGAGGTCCGCGACGTGCCGGTGCTCGTCGCCTCCCGGCACCGCGACGGGCGGGGACAGCGGTGCGGCGTGCGATCGACGGATACCGCCAGCGATGCCCGGCCAGCGCTTGGCGGGTCAGCACCGCGCGGACATCGCCGCCGGTGCCGTCGTGCCTGACCACCTCGACGTCACCGGTCAAGCCTCACGGGCCGGGGGGCCGGCTCGATCGCGATCGCGCAGCCGACCGTTCGGCGACCGGGAGCGGCAGGATAGTGAGAGCCCGCGCGGTCCGATCCTCAGGCGCCCGGGATCAGC
>NZ_AKFK01000019.1:0-15205 GCF_000272495.1 Methylobacterium sp. GXF4
GCGAGAAGTTCGTGGAGATCGTCTACGTCACCGCGACCGCCAAGATCCAGAAGTTCGAGGAGAACAGGCGCGGGGACCTGATCAGGATCAGGGCTCTCACCGCGCCCACGGTCCGGCCAACGATCAGCGCTGTCGAGATCTCGAACAGCGGTGACAAGGTCCGGCTGACCGTCGAAGTCACCGTGGGCGGAACATTCATGGACAAATTCCTGCACCGTTGCTGAGGCGCGCTGCCCGAACTCCCTGATCAAGAGCGTCAGCACGTGATCACCGACGCGGCCTCGGGGAGGATGCATGGCTCCCGGCCGAGCGCCGTCGGACCCAGAATGAACGCGAGCCGCGCCGATCGCTACATAAACGTTTATCGGATGGACGCTCGGCGGGGCCGTTCCGGTCAAGGTTCGTCCATAGTCGTGGGTGACTGGCACCGTCGAGAACTCCGAGCCGAAGTTCACCGCCGATACGCGCCTACAGTCATGCCGAAGATGAGAGACGCCCAGAGCCGGATCGGTGGCTGAAGGGTCGAAGGGAACGTCGCGACCAACGCCGAAAATATCAGGGGCTCGGAATTCGGGAAGGACGAGGGCGGCACTACCTTAGCGGACCGCCGCTGGCGCGCTGCCCGAACTACGTGATCACCTGCGCGGATACGAGGTGAAGAGGCTCCCGCGGAGAAGATGGAGTATGTCTGGGACCAGATCGGTTGGGATTGGGTGGTGAAGGCCGACGACATCGCTGAGGAGACGGGCTCGGAGGTCGGGAAATACGTTCCCAAGAAAACCGGTCATCGGTCAGGAAGCTCGACTCCTAGTTCTAACGCGAGAACCGGGAGTTGATGGGGCGCCGCTTCAAGTCTCAAACCAGCCGCCCTGAAGAACCCGCGCCGCGAAGTCACGTGATCGTCGAGACCGCCGACCTCTTGAGGAAATGAAAGATAGGATGGGGCGAAGCTGAAGTTCAGGGCGTGAATCGAGTCAGCGTCAGCCGCCGCTCGCCTGCGCGCGGGCGATCATGGGGCGCAGCGCGGCCAGAAACGGCATCTCAGCAGCGCTGATCGCGTCAAGAAACGAACAGAGCCGAATTGCAGGAGGT
Organism: Methylobacterium sp. GXF4; assembly: GCF_000272495.1. Taxonomy (NCBI): domain Bacteria; kingdom Pseudomonadati; phylum Pseudomonadota; class Alphaproteobacteria; order Hyphomicrobiales; family Methylobacteriaceae; genus Methylobacterium; species Methylobacterium sp. GXF4. Next base: position 1,093 of record NZ_AKFK01000019.1, read on the forward strand.
GGGCCGCCGTCAGGCCGCGCGAGCAGTCCCGAAACACCGGACCGCGTGAGGAGCGACCACGCGGGCAGAGGCTCGATTTTCATCATCGGCCAGCTTCTGTCACCGCGCCCCACCACAGACAAGATTCCGTCAACCACAAGTCGATATTGCGGGCGAAGACGCATGCCGGTCGGCCGTCGTCTCACGACAGGGCTTAGCCCTTAATCGTTCTTGCAATCAGAGTTCGTGAAGCGTGCCAACGGTCGCGTAGCGAACCCGCATCAGGATTATCGCCCGTGAACTTCACCGTCATCGCCCGCACACAGTCGAGCGAGACTATCTTTCACCACGCCTCACTCCTGAATGCGATCTCTCAGGGCATGAGCCTGAGCGCCTCAGGCAACGCCGATGTGCGGATTGCAGATGGGGACGGCCTTTCGAGGACACCTGCGGAATTGTTCCGGCGCATGTTCGGCGGAAGCAGCGTCGAGAGAGCTTGCAACCCTGCGACCTCGTCTATTGTTGAACCTATCGCCGCGTAGAACGTCTGCCGTTCGGCAGGGCGCCTGATCATGGGCAACTATGACAACACACCGACTGTCGTCGTTGTCCTCGTGCCGATCAGAGGCGGCCTGCTGATGATCCGTCGCGGTGTTGCAGACGGGCATGGCGAACTCGCGCTGCCCGGCGGCTATCAGATGCGCGGAGAGACATGGCAGGAGGCAGGCGCGCGTGAGGTCTTCGAGGAAACCGGCGTGCGCATCCAGGCCAATCGCCTGAGGCTGCTTACAGTCGTGACGACACCAGATCGACGGCAGAATCTGCTGTTTGGGCAAGCGCCGCCCGTCGAACATGAAGGCTCGTTCGCCCACGATGGCGAAGTGCTGGAGGTGGTCGTAATCCACGAGCCGGGGTGCACCGCCTTTCCTCTGCACGACGAGATGGTCGAACGCTTTTTCCAGCGTTAGCAGGCGGCGACAGCCAACGACTTGAGCGGCTGACCCGTAGCGCAATTTCCGACTGGCAGTTGTCCCATCACTGGTTTCTGAAGCTGTTCTGCAACGCCTGCTGCGCCAGAAGCGAGACCGCCATACGCCCTCCCCAACTCCCGCCGAATCGTTCGCCATGTTTGGCACGAAGCTGCGCCAAAACGGCTGCCCGGACGCGTTCGTGATTTAGTTCGACGTGGCGCCGCCAGAGCGCTTGCTCGACGGCCCGATGGTACTCAGCGCGAACATCCAACAGCGGCAAGCGTGCTTCACGACGTAGAACCTGCCGTCGTAGAAGATCCGAGAAGATCGCCCCGCGGTCGATCTTCGGCAGAGTGTTCTGCATGCCGCCGAACGCCTTCATCCTAACGGCCGATGTTTCCACTGAAGCGAATGAAATCTGAACCTCGTTCAGAGCAAGTACGTTGCCTGACAACGGCAACAAGCCATCTACGCAATAGACCGCAGCGTCTCGCCGAGAGGTATGTTCTCGATTTCAGCTCGATATCATGTTATTGATAGATAATGCCGCTACCCCAAGATGCTGATCTGATCACTCGGGATAGAAGGCCACCGGCCAGACCTTACACCGGCTGGGCACTCGATCGCGTAGTTGATCTCGATCGAGATACGCCGGGACTACTGGCGGCAAGTTTCTGCTTCGGAGCACAGAGGCGGCAGGCGATGTTTCTCGTCTTGGCGCTGGTCGAGATCCTCGGCATCGACGAGATCGCAAGCCACCTGCGTTCGTCAGCGATCACGCCAAAATTTGGAGACGCGACTCCTTCGATGGTTGTCGGCAGGACCATTCTTCAGGTTCGCCGACCTCGCGATCTGGTCCGCAGCATTCTTGCAGGACCGCCTGTCGGACTCCTCGGTGTTCTTCGTCGCCTTGGGCCGGATCCGGTTGGTGAACCTCGCATCTACTACGAATGCGCTCGCATGCATCTGTCCAAGGATCCGGCTGATCGGCGGCGTGTTCGGGTCCTGGGTCAGATCGCCGGTAATCTTGTCGGTGCGCAGATCCAAGTCGTTGATGCCCTGGACCCGCTGCTGCTTCATCCGGCCCTCGTCGGGCGGCTCTACGAGCTTCGTCAGGTCGCAGAGATCCACGCTGCGCTCTCCTACATCCGGGCGAGATGTTCCGGCGCCACCGACGATGCAATTCGGGCCAGCCTTGGCAGGCTCAAGCCGGGCGGACACCGAAGTGATTTCGTGAAAGCCTGGGCTGCGCGCTTCGATCGACCCGCGGTCGAATTTGACCTGCGTGGCGACTCAACGATGATCGTGCTGGACAGTGCTGCGGCGCTCGTTGACGCTGGGAAACGTTTTCGAAACTGCCTTTCGGACAAGATCAACGAAGTTTTCCTCGGGGTTTACGTCTTCGTTGAGTTCAAGGGCGGTAGCATTGCAAGTCCGGGTCTGATCGCAGAACTCAGGAATACAAGTCGTGGTTTCGTGTTGGAGGCCGTGTACGCCCCCGGAAATCGACGTGTTCATCCCCACCGGGCGCAGATCGCGCGCAAAAGGCTTGCCGCCCTTGGCGTCGCTGTACTAACGCATGCGCCAGGAGATCAGGAACAAGTTATCGCTACGGCGAAACTGCTAAACGAGCATGGCCTTGTCGAGCAAGATAATGCCGGGGGTTGGGGCGTCGAAATGCTGGAGGTTGATGAAGATCTCCAGCAGATCCTGGACGGGGCAGCCTGACGTGGACGCCTCCGCCTACTACCAAGGCGATGTCCTCGCAACGCTTTCGGCCCGCCGTTGACCCCACCGAACGCGATCGAACTCTTCATCTTGAAGACACCGGGCTGGGTCCTGCGTCTCGGGCTGGCGGTGACGATGCTCATCGTGTTGACGACCCTGCCACTGATGGTTGCTGGGCCGGTGATGTGGATCCTGGCCTCGCGCTACATTCGGCTGACCGAGATCGTGGTCGAGGAACTTCGCGAGCAGTGTCACGCGCGTCAGCGACTGGAAGAATATCGTGGGGATCACGCCGTCCGGCTGGCCGAGCGTGAGGCCCGGATCACAGCGCTAGAAGTAGATCTCGCCCAGGCTCGGCTGGCTTCCACGACACTTTCGGAAACTGAAGAAGATCGTCTCTATCGGAGGGTCGGGCTGCATCCCCAGGCGCCCGAATTCCTTGTGCATGCCGCACGCCGAATTTACCGAATTCAGCTTCACCCGGACCGGCATCGCCACCACGCCCCACAGGCACATCAGCGATATCTCCGCGCTGAAGCGACCTTCGAAGACATTGCAAGGCTTCGGCGATAGGCCGAACGGCGCGCAGCCGACGCTGGGCTGCCTCACGGTATGACTGCCGGGTGATGTCGTCTGGTTCGAGCCGATCCAGAAACCTCGCTCGGGGTGATGGCCGCGCCGGTTCGGAAGAGGCCAGCGTCGAGACCGATGGTGAACCCCATAATGGCCACGAACAGCCCGATGACCACGAAGGAGAGGGCGAGCCCGGCAGCGAGCGCCGCCGGACCGAACCTATGCTCTGAGGCCGCCGCGCCGATCACCAGCGGCGGCAACGGCAGCACGCAGGGGGACATCACCGAGACGATGCCAGCGACGAAGGCGAGGCCCAGAGTCGGGACAATGATGGCTTAGATCGCCTTGTCGAGGAGCGACGCGACCGCCTCGGGCTTGGTCTCGCCTGCCGAGCGCCCAGTCTCCCTGGAGCCCTTATAGGTGATGAGCGTGCTCTGCATCGTCGCGCCGAATTGCTTCACCACGTCCTTACGGCTGTCGAAATCGACATCGAACACCTGGAGGTCCTTGAACTTGGGTTCGGCCTCCAGCTTCGAGAGGATCGGCTTCTGCGCCGCGCAGGTGGTGCACCACGGGGCGGTGATGTGCACGAGGATCGGCTTGCCCGCCTTCTGAGCCGCCTCGAACGCGGCGGGCGTGTAGGTTATCTCGGCGGCGATCGCACCAGTGCCGAACAGCATGGGGGCGACGGCGAAGGCGGCGAGCAGGATGCGGCGGGCCGACATGAGTGTAGATCTCCGTGATTGGGTTTGGGGCGAGGAAACGAGGGCTAGTTCGACGCCTGAGTAATGGCGCGGTCGGCGTTCACGCGGGCTGACCAGTCCTTGGCGCTGTCCTGGCCCTTGAGGTCGATAAGCCGGGCACCGCTGACATCGACGTTCTTGAAGTCCGCGCCCGCGACCGTGGCCCCGGTCAGGTTCGCTCCGGACAGGTCCGAGCCCATCAGCACTACGTCCGTGAGGTTCGCATCCTTGAGGTCAGCGTATTCCAGGCGCGATCGCCCGAGATTGGCACCCTTCAGGTTCGCGCCCGATAGGTTCACCGAGGTGAACACTGCCCGCATCAGGCCCATGGACTGGTTCTTGATGTCCGCGCCTCCCTTGAGGTCGGCCAGCGTCGCGCCGCCCATGTTCGCGCCCTTGAAGTCGCCGATCGGCATGGACCGGCTGAGGTCAGCGCCACTGAGGTTGGCGTCTCGCGCCGTGATGCCGAACATCTTCGCGTCCGCGAGCTTGGCGCCGGACAGGTCGGCCTTGATGAACCACGCCTGTTCGAGGTTCGCGCCGCTGAGGTCGGCGCCACGCAGGTTGGCCTTGTTCAGGCGCGCCGTCCGCAGGTTGACACCTCGCAGGTTCAGTCCTGACAGGTCTAGTCCCGACAGAGACTTGTCGTGCAGATCGACGGGCTTGCCGTCAGCGGCCTTGATCATCGCCTCGACATCGGCGCGGCTCATCTCGGCCTTGGTCATGGCGGGCGAGGACATGTCAGCCCCAAGCAACAGATCCTGTTCGGCGGCGGCCGGACCGGCGGCGAGGGCGGCCAGCATGAAGCTCAGGAAGAGGCGGCGCATCGGTTCACTCCCGGCGGGGCTGCACATGGGTGGCACCCGTATCGTGTTCGTTATGTCGCGATGCTATGCCGGATCGCTGCAACCGGTCGGTGACCCAGGTCACACAAGTCCGGCGCGGCGGGAGAAAAACGCAACGCGAGCCGGACGATCAGCCCGTCGTCATGGCCGGGGGGGACGACGCCAGCCATGACGGATGCCCAGAAAGTCGAGCGATGGATCGACCGGTTTCCGCTGCTCCAAGCGCTCAGTCCGGCGCATCTTCAGATCGCGCGCGGAACCGTGCACTTCCCGGTGCTGGATCAAGGCGCCATCGCCTACGACCTAGATGGCGAATGCGCCAACTACTTGATGTGCCTGGAGGGGCGCACGCGGATCTTCCGCATGTCGGAGGGCGGGCGTGAAGTTCTTATCTACAAGGTCGGCCCAGGGGGCACCTGCGCTCTGACCACGCAGTGCCTCCTGTCCGGCGGCACCTTCCCGGCGCAGAGCGTGGCCGAGGAGCGCACCGAACTGGCGGCGCTGCCGGTGAGCACGTTCCAGCATCTGATGGGCGACAGCGCCGCCTTCCGCAGCTTCGTCATGGACGACTACACGCGGCTGATGTCCGGCCTGTTCACGCTGATCGACGAGGTCGCGTTCGCCCCGCTGAAGCAGCGCCTGGCCCAACGTCTCCTGGCCGAGGCCGATCCACGGGGTGTCGTCGCCGTGACCCATCAGAAGCTCGCGGACGATGTCGGCAGCGTGCGCGAGGTGGTGAGCCGCATCCTGGCGCAATGGGCCGAGGCGGGTTTGATCGAGCTACGTCGCGGCGCGGTCGAGATTGTGGAACGGACGAGCTTGGCTGCCGCTGGTAGGCGGTGAACTGCGGCACCCTCAGGGTCTGCTATGGGGCGAAGGGCTAAAGTCCGCTCCCCACCCCGAGCCGGAATTGCCGGACGGCCGACGAAGGACCGCTTGTGGGATGCGCCCCGGCCTGCCGCAACTCAGATATCGGTGGCCTGTCCGGCATTGTCCCATTCGAGGTGCGGAACACCGGTCTCAGCGAATATCACCATCGCCGTAAGCGCGGTGGCGACGAGGCAGGCACAACATCCAACAATCACAACCATCCGCCATATCCCTCAACCTTCGGTTGAATATCTCGGAACGTGGTTAGCGAATGGTTAAGCTTGATTGGTGACGTGACAGCATCCTGGCTGCCCGGTCACCTTCATGCACGGGGTGCAGGTGTAGTTTCGTATGCCGCTCCTGAACCAGCCGGGCGATGGCTAGAAATCACCAACTTGACCATTCAAATTGAACCGGTCATCATTGAACCATCTTAAGTGAACCGATGGATGAAGGATGCACGTCCGGGCCTACATGCGCGCGTCAGCCGTCCACCAGAATGCCGAGCGTGCCCGCGGTGCTCTTGAGGATTTCGCCCACGAGCGTGGCCTGCGCATTGCCGCATGGTATGTCGAGAACGAGTCGGGCGCGAAGCTCGCCCGGCCCGAACTTTTTCGCCTGTTGCGAGATGCGCATCCCGGCGACGTGTTGCTGATCGAGCAGGTGGACCGGCTGTCGCGTCTCACCGCCGACGACTGGGAGACCTTGAAGGTCGAGATCTCGAACCGACACGTGCGGGTGGTAGCGCTTGACCTTCCGACATCCTGGTCGATGATCTCCCAGAACACGGACGAGTTCACCACCCGCATGTTCGCCGCCATCAACGCCATGCTTCTCGATATGTTGGCGGCGATCTCCCGGAAGGACTTCGAGGACCGGAGACGGCGTCAGGCTCAAGGACAGGCCAAGGCGAAGGCCGAAGGCCGGTACAAGGGGCGGCTTGAAGACGTGGCGCGCAATACCGGGATTTCCAAGATGCTGTCAGCCGGGATCTCGTGGACCTCGATCACCGCTGCAACGGGTGCAAGCCGAGCGACAATCGCGAAGGTGGCCAAGCGCGTTCGCGAACGCGGCGATCAAGCGGCACCCGTTTTAGGGGGTGGTCGCATCATGGCACCCTGAGGAGCCGGTGAACGGCGGTACTGTACCCTGGTCGCCGACCCGACCGAGTATCGGATCTCTGAGGCCATCCTGCGCCTGGATCGAGATTGGTGGACGAGTGGCCGGAGCGATATTCGGGTCGGCGACGGCATCGCGATCTGGAAGACGCGCGGTGGCAAGGGTGCCGGGAGGGGCGTGATCCTGATGCCCATGCCTACCTCGATCGCCGTCGTCGGTGAACAAGTCTCGGATCTTCATGCTCTCGAAGCCGATTACAAGGGCAAGCTGAGCAGCCAATCCGACAGCACCGGCAGCACCCCGTTCGCTCCACCGAGCTTCTCGTCGAGGTCGTCGAGGTCGGTGATCTCTACGTGGGTGGAGATGGGACGGTGCAATTCGCCCCGGCGCCATACGGCTCTCACCGACGCAGTCCAGGCGGGGGCGTAGGGGTAGTGGATCTCGTAGACCCAGGTGCTGGCGTCCGCGGGCACGCCGTAGCGGTTGCCGATGAGGCTCGCGGTGACGCAGTTCACGTCGCAGGTCCAGACGCGCTTCTCACTCTTGATCGGGTCCATACGGCTGAGTAGGCGGTAAATAATGAGGCGCTCAGCGTCGCCAATATTGTAAGCCATCGTAAAATAGTCCTTCTGCGTCCGTGATGGAGACGCTTGAAAATCCCGCAATATTTAGAAGGAAATTGCGATGAAAATGTACGGCGTTAACTTGGTGCCGGTGTTCATGGAGCTACGTCGCCTCGGGCTGATCGAGAGCGAGCGGCGATTCGGACCATGGATCGGGCGGGGACCTGACTACTACCGCGACCACGGTCGAGCGGATGGCTATGCGCGGGTGGCGCCGCGGACGGCGTTGCGGCTGCGTCGGCAGCTACAAGATCTCGCGCGACGCCTCCCGCCGGGGCTGCGCAGTGAGGTTGAGGCCATCAGCAAGCGGCTTGAGCGCGATGCAACGGTCGCGACCATGCTGGCGCGGTGATCGGATCGATCAAGAAGCAGAGGTTGGAGCGTCACCGCGCCCGCCCAGGTGGGCGAGAACGCGACGCGCGATCCGCACGAGACCATCGAAGGTGATGATTTCGATCCGGTGCAGGTGCGCATTGGTGCGCTTGAGCGCCTCCATCTGCTTCTCGTCCCCATCCCGGCCGATCACGATCCGCGCCGTGACCTTGTAGGCGTCGATCGTGAATTTGCGCAGCACGAGGTCGCGCGTGCCGTCCACGTCGGCGATGTAGTTCTGGACTTGGGCGATCACTCTGGTGAGGTCCGCCTTCTGATAGAACACGTCGTGCGCCTTATCGTAGGCGAAGAGTGGATCGCCGCCCAAGGCCGTCTTGATCTCGACGAGTTCCAAGCGGTCGTCTGCCGTGCGCGTGAGTAGAAAGTCCTGCTGCTGACGCACGGTGATCGTCCGGTTCGGCAGGAGGCGGGCGTACTCCGAGCCGAACATCCACGGGTTGGCCGCGAGCAATGACTGGAACGCGCTCTCGGCCGCGTCGGTGGCGACGAGACGTTCAAGGTCGGCCACAGCCGCTTCGTAGACGGCGAGGTTCAGCGCGCTGGCGGCGCGGGTGAGGAAATCGCGGTGCGCTGCCGAGTGCTCCAGCACAGCGCGCAGCACGTTCGGCCGGTCGGTGGTCTGCCGAAGCAAAGCCAGGAGCGCTTCTCCCTGCATGTAATCCGTTGGATCAAGTCCAGGCTCTGCCGAAGGCTGCTCTTGATCCCCCTGAACGGGGCTGATGTTTACGGTGAACGTTCCGCGGCGGGGATCGTCTGGTAGAGAGCGGGCCGCTGCAACAAAATCAACGAGCGCCTGCACCTCGTTACCCTCTAGCGTGATGGTGTGCTTCCCATCCTCCGCGTAGACGCCTTTGCTCTTTCTCCAAGTCTTGATGGTCAGCGCTTCGTGGTGGGCCTGCCCTGTATGGCGGTCGCGTGGAACGGTCCGTATTGCCGTTTAACGCGAGAGCGGGCGTTCCGCGAGAACGATTTCCTGCTTCGAGTGTAGGTCTGGCTTTATTGGCTCATCATGGCGGGTCACGGTAATCTTCATGGCCTCACCCTCGCGCCGTCTCCTCGGTGATCGCGGCAGTCCACAGGCACCCCTGCAAGCTCTCAGCGAAGTCGTCCGGGATTTCTCCCCAGTGACCAAGAATGGTCACCCCCTCCAATTCGCCGGTCTCGTCGTCGGCCACGACCTTCAAGGCCGCCGCCCCCGGCATCCGTTTGGCGAGGTTCTCGGCCTCCTTCGGTCTGCGTGGCGGGGGGCGCGCCAAGGTTTAGGCGCACGCCTTACCGTTCGGCAGCACCACTTCGTTATAGGTGCTCTTGTAGGTCTGGCCGCCCCGTACCGGCCAGGGCACGCTCGCCTTGAATGTGAACTGGTTACTCGCGCTACCGACCAGCCGCATCACGTTGCTGCCGAACATCGCAGGGTACGGGACACTCACCTCGGCCAGCACGTAGCGCATCCCCGCCAACTGGAAGCCTTCCGGCACCTTCAGGTCGGTCGCCGTCCCAACCGCCCGCGCCGTACCGTTATTAGTAGCGTAGCTTGAACACACGCGCGGCTGCTGACCGGCGCCATCGATGGTCACACCAAGTACGCTGACCACGATCCTGGCTGCACTGTTGGGGTACGGCGTGAGCACGAGTTTGGCCGACGCCAGGATGTCGGTCATCGTCGCCGACGCCATCGTGGCCTGGGTGTCCCCCTGGGAGGTGAGATCCGCCACTGCACGCGCTAGGAGGGTGACCTTGCGGTAGTGGTCGATCGCCCGCCCGAACTCCGTCACACCGAACAGCAACGCCAGCATGACCGGGAGGATCAACGCGAACTCGATCGCCGATACGCCGCGATCGTCATCCCGGAAGCTTGACACCGCCCGTCCGTGCTGGCTCATCCCGTGCATCAACCGCCTCCCCTCCGGTTCAGCAACCCTGCCCCGACGACGTGTCGTAGGGCTCGGTTCGAAACACAGCCGTGGATTGCAGCAGCCGCGCGCCATCGCTGAAGCCGGGTAGCCCCGCGTAGAGAAAGCTGAATGCCACGCGGTACTTGACTGCCGCGGTGAAGACCACGATCGCCCCCGGCTGCGCGCAGGCGTAGCTCTTGCCGAAGCCCTTGGCCCAGTCGCCGGACTTCGTGTCCAGCGGCGTCGGCACAGTGCCGTTGGCGAAAGAGTTGCTCAGGGCGACATTCAGCTTCAACGTGTTGCAGTCGAACACGGTGGCGACACGCGACGTGCTCGTGCCGCACATGGCGGTCTTGATGTTGGCAAGGAGGGTGCTGGCGTCGGTCTGCCCGGTGTTCGCAGTCTGGAACTGGCCCGTGTAGATCGTCCGACCGGCGCGCTGAAGTGCGTCGTCTAGGTTCCGTGTTGCCCAGACCATCAGCGTGGTCTGTAAGATTACCGCGAGCAGGGACAGAAACGGCAACGCTACCAGCGCGAACTCGACCGCAGTCGCACCATCCTCCGTATGCACCAACCGAGCGATAGCCGAACATGGGGCTGACGAAAGTGGGCGACCAGGAAGATTTCGGCGACGGGGCATTCGAAGCACTCGGAATAAGTTGTATGCTACGACGTTGGGCACGCTTCGGAGGTTTATTCGACGATCCGAAGCTTCTTGTCGGAGACTTTCACGAGCGTCGGGCAGGAGACGATGACACGAATATCGTCGTAGTCGCGGTCACTGCCCGCGTTTGGCGGGCGATCCTCCCACCCGTAGTACATGTACTTCCCGTCGCTACAACTCGTTGTCGCGGTGGCGGGATTATGCGTCGTATGGCTGTTGGGCAGGATGCCGCCACTCGATTTGTTCTTGCACTGGTTGGAGTTGTCGCAGACAATTGTCTCTAAGATTGGATTGGCGTTCATATCAAGAGAAGTCAGGTTGCCACTCGCGTAGACGCGATAGCCCTTCATGCTCATCGACTGGATGCGGAGTCCGGTGTCGATGGTGGTGTCGGTATAGTATTGATAGATCTCCTGGTTCTTGTCGTCCCAGGCCGAGCGCGTGTCGCGAGCATTGCGGACATTGCGCAGCATGTAGCTCGGTGCTTCGTTGGCTCCGCAGACCGGCATGGCGTTCTTCGAGTAGTCGGTTGGCGGGCTGCCATTATCGGCGACGGCGACCATGCCTCGACGCCCCTTGTCGGCTTCAGCCTGCCTCTTCGGGTCAGACGAGTAGCAATAAATATAGATCCGGTTGTAGTCCGCGGCCTCAGGCGAAAGCTGGCTGACCGTTGGTGGGGCGGTCTGGTAGACCGGCGCGACACGATTGACGGTGGTCGCGGTACTGACCGTGATCTGCCGGGGCATGCCGGGCAGAAGGTGTAGCAAGCTGGTCTTCAGAGTCGTCGAAATCGTCACTCGATAGTTCGAGCCATCGATCCACGTGCCGTTGACCTGGAAGCCGCTGGACGTGTTGACCGCGCCGAGTCGAGACGTGAGTTGAGCACTGGCAAGGCGTAGACCCTCGGTCGCGGCTGCAACTGTATCCGCGTTGGCGACAAGCAGCGCGGTGGCATCAGCGATGCTGGACTCGACGGCGCGAATGCGCACGGCGTTGCCGTAGTCGATGGCGAGCCCCCCGGCACCGAGAAGCACGGGTAGGCTGAAGCCGAAGATCACCACGACGTTGCCGGTGTCACACCTTCTGAGAGACGCCAGCCTGTCCGTGATCACCCGTCGCATGGATACCTCCCAGCGCGACCGATCCTCGAAACCGAGTGGGCGTCACTGATTGTAGGTACACATATGCGTGATCAGTCTTAAGGATGAGTTGCATGCCGTATAAGCTCTAATTGCACCAGTGGAAGTCTTGTGCTGGTCTAAATGTTGGTTAAATATTGCTAAAATAATCTGATCATCGCAGGCCCTTGGAACCGGCAGTCCGCCGGTTTCGTCGTCGGCCACGACCTTCGAGGTCGCCGCCCGCGGCACCCGTTTGGCGAGGTTCTCTGCCTTCTTGATCACGGACATGCCGCTATGCTCGGAAGAGGAGCGCTTGGCCCAAGCCCGCAATTGGATGCTAATCGCGACTGCGCAGCCAAGATGTGGTTCGGACCTACTCGGCCGCCGCTTGTACGAGGACCAGAAGGCGGCGGCGCATCTCTGGATCGCTGATGCGGCGGTAGGCGTTCAGCAGCGTCGCGCACTCACCGTCGAGATCGGCATCCTTCGCCATAACAACAGCGTCTGGCGCAGTCGGTGCTTCATACAGCGCCGCTGGTGCCATCTGAAGTGCCTCGGCAATGCGCCCGACGAGCCGCCTCGTCCCCGTGGGCGGCGATGGCGGCGAGCCGGGGCCAACAATGTCTTCCCGCGCCTCGTCCTCTAGGGACGGAAACACGGGCGGTATCTTCCATCCCATTGGTCCTCTCGTATGGTAGCACGAGACATCTCCCGACTTTGATCCTAGCACAGGTTGCAATTGGAGCGACAGTGGGTACACTTTTTAGTTGCTAACAATGCTTCGCCTACTGATTTGTGCACTGCATCAAGCGCGACCGCAGACAATTGGCGAATTCAAGACGATGGCAGGGGGTGGTGGGTGCCGAAGCTCAAGCTCATTGATGGAAAAACCTGTCCTACGGCGTTCCAACAAGCTCTCGACACCATCGAGGTCGCTGGATCCTGGGACTGGAATATTCCTTCTGATTTAGTGCGCGCCGACACATTCGTAGCATTGCTGTTTAATGTCGATCCAGGAGAGGCCAGCGTTGGTCTGCCTTTGTCTGCCTACATCGACGGCATACACCGAGACGACCGAGAGCACGTTCACGCCTTGATCCGTCGCTGCATTGACGAGGACAGCCCCTTCGTTGCCGAGTACCGGGTGCTCTCAGCCGATGGCGTCACGCGGTGGGTGCTTGACCGCGGACACATCATCCGGGATGCAACAGGACGCCCGGTACGCGGGCGCGGCGTTATCGTTGATATTACCCGATCCCGGACGGGCAGGTTCACCTCGACAGAGGACGCACCGGATCTTTTCGTGCCACCCCTAGAGCGAGCCGCCGACCTCATCATCGACGCCCAGAAACTTATCATCGAGTCGCAGGACCCAGCGCTGAAGGCCCATATCGACGTGCTCCTGCTCGCGCTGGGACGCAAGATCGCCCAGCAGGAGGTTTACGAGCGGCGCAAGCACATGAATTGAGCATCGATGCGTTCGGCCCTGCCGCAGAACCTGACGACTGGATGCGGCTCAGGATTGGATAGACCGACATCTCAGCACGAAGTGGGTTGGCCCATAGCGGCAGAAGGTCATGGCACCACTTATGTTGGTGGCGCCGGTTGATTTCCATCTTATGATAGGCTCGGCGTGGTTCTACCCTCTGGCATACCGCGCTTGTGAGACACCTTGTGCTCCCGCCTTATCTCGGGCGGTGAGACCCATGCCTCGCTACTTCTTCGACATCAACGACGGGCACAACGAACGCGACGAAGTTGGCTTTGAGTGTGGCGACCTTCAGGCAGCCGTGCTGCATGCCAAGCAAGCCCTCCCTGAGATCGCGTCCCACGAGGTTCCGAAGGACGGCGAGCGCCAAGCCATCACGGTGCTGGTGAGGGATGAGGATGGCCACGCCGTCTACCTAGCGGCTCTGACATATACAGGGACATGGCTGACTCGCGCGGAGGCGAAGTAGTTAGGGCAGGGGCACGATCCGCTAGAAGGCGATGCACCACGGCCGGATCCTACGGGTCTCCGCACACTCTGTCGGTAGACTATGCCTCGGACCTTTTTCGAAGGTAGGGTCTTACCAGGGGATGAGCCAGCCACCTGCTTCTCCAAAGCCTTACGCCCTCGTCGTGGATGACGACGGGATGATCCGTATGGACGCGCTAGACATCCTGGAGGAGGCGGGCTTTCGAACCTTCGAGGCCAGCGACGGTGACGCGGCTATGGTGATCCTCGCTGAGCACCACGCCTCAATCGTCCTGCTGTTCACCGACGTTCAGATGCCCGGCTCGCGTAATGGCTTTGCCGTCGCTCGCGAGACTGCCCGCCGGTGGCCTCACATCGCCATCGTGGTGGCGTCGGGGCAGGTTCACCCTGGACCAGACGACATGCCTACGGGGGCACGCTTCATCGGCAAGCCGTTCACTGCCGGTATGGTCCACGACCATGTCAAGGAAATCCTGCCGGACGGACAGAAGCCCGAGCCGCTACGCGACTAGGAGCCAACACCCGTGCAGGCCCTGGCTCTGGCCGACGAGATCCTGCGCTAAACCAGCAGCACGGCCATGGCCGCGGACCAATTTTTCGTTTTGACTCAG
>NZ_AKFK01000020.1:0-22483 GCF_000272495.1 Methylobacterium sp. GXF4
ATTCCCTCAGCACGATCAGCGAACGCGAACAGGCCGCTCTCACCGGGGCGGCCTGTTCGCGTTTTCTGCGTGCTTTCGGCCCGTGATTCCTTACCGCGAAGTCATCCGGCCGCGATCATCCGGTAATCGCGACGGTGCCAGGGTTTCTTCGCCGCCCGCGCGGCCGGAGCCGTCATCCGACCTCGTCCCCACCGAGGTCTTCGGCTTCGGAGCGGGCCGAGACCCGCCCCAACGGTCCCGGCCCGCTCGGTCCGGCCGAGAGGGGAGGGGGGACCAGCATGAATCCGGTGACGGAGCGACGTTCCCCCGGTTCCCCGGCCGCGCTATGGACTGGGTCCATGCGACTTCTGATCATCGAGGACGACCGGGAGGCGGCGGCCTATCTGGTCAAGGCGTTCCGGGAGACCGGGCACGTCGCCGACAGCGCCCATGACGGGCTCGACGGCTACGCGCTCGCCCGGGAGGGCGCCTACGATGTCCTGATCGTCGACCGGATGCTGCCGAAGCTCGACGGCCTGTCGCTGATCCGCTCCCTGCGCGAGCAGAATGTTACGACGCCGGTGCTGATCCTGTCGGCGCTCGGCCAGGTCGACGACCGGGTGAAGGGGCTGCGCGCCGGCGGCGACGATTACCTGCCGAAGCCCTACGCCTTCTCCGAGCTGCTCGCCCGCACCGAGGCGCTGGCCCGGCGGCAAGTCGGCTCGGGGGCCGCGGAGGAGACCCGCTACCGGGTCGGCGATCTCGAACTCGACCGCCTGTCGCATCGGGTGACCCGGGCCGGCCGGGAGATCCTGCTGCAGCCGCGCGAATTCCGCCTGCTGGAGTATTTGATGCGCCATGCCGGCCAGGTGGTGACCCGGACGATGCTGCTCGAGCATGTCTGGGACTATCACTTCGATCCCCAGACCAACGTCATCGACGTCCACGTCTCGCGCCTGCGCGGCAAGCTCGACAAGGGATTCGCCTCGCCGATCATCCACACGGTCCGCGGCGCCGGCTACGTGCTGCGCTTCGACGAGGGCGCCACCGGGTGAGCGCGGGCCTCGCGGTCGAGCCGATTCCCCGCGAGACCGTCGGGGCGCGCATCCAGAAACTGTTCCGCACCACCGCGTTCAAGCTGTCGCTCGCCTATCTGGCGATCTTCGCGCTCTGCGCTTTCTTGGCGCTCGGCTACGTCGCCTGGAACGCCCGGGCGGTCCTGGACGACCAGATCGTCTCGACCATCGACGCCGAGATCAACGGCCTCTCCGAGCAGTACAATGCCGGGGGCCTGCGCCGGCTCATCACCGTGGTCGAGCGCCGATCCCGGGAACCGGGCGCCTCCCTGTATCTGGTGACCACCGCGAGCGGCGAGCACGTCGTCGGCAATGTCGGCTACGTCCCCGCCGCGGTGCTGGCCAATCCGGGCCAGAGCGAGACCCGCTACGGCCGGGGCGATTCGGATGTCGAGCCTCATCGGGCGATCGTGCGCGTGTTCACGCTGCCGGGCGGGTTTCGGCTGCTCGTCGGCCGCGACACCGAGGAGCGCGACCGCTTGCGCGCCGTGATCGGCCGGGCCTTCGGCACCTCGCTGGCCGCGGTGGTGCTGCTCGGCGTGATCGGCGGCTGGCTGGCCGCGAGCCGGGTCCTGCGCCGGGTCGACGCCATGACCCAGACGACCCGGGCGATCATGACCGGGGATCTCGATGGGCGGCTCTACGTCGCCGGCAATGGCGACGAACTGGACCGTCTCGCCGCGAGCCTCAACCTGATGCTGGAGCGGATCGGCGAATTGATGCGCGGCATGCGCGAGGTCTCCGACAACATCGCCCACGACCTCAAGACGCCGCTGACGCGCCTGCGCAACCGCGCCGACGAGGCCCTGCGTACAGCCGCCTCGCCCGATGAGCTGCGAGCCGCCCTGGAGGCGGTGATCGAGGAGAGCGACGGGCTGATCCGGGTGTTCAACGCGCTCCTGATGATCGCGCGGCTCGAGGCCGGCAGCGCCCGCGAGATCCTGGCGCCGGTGGATCTCGGTGCGGCGGTGCGGGGGGTGGGAGAACTCTACGAGGCTTTGGCCGAGGATCAGGGCCTGGCCCTCGACGTGAAGGCCGGGGACGGCCTGATCATCGCCGGCAACCGCGAATTGATCGGCCAGGCGCTCGCCAACCTGATCGACAACGCCCTGAAATACGGGGCCGACGGGGCGCAGGCCCGGGTGAGCGTGGAGGCCGAGCGCGTGGGTGACGCGGTTCGGCTCATCGTGGCCGATCACGGTCCGGGCATCCCGGAGGCCGAGCGCGCCCGGGTGCTCGGGCGCTTCGTCCGGCTGGAGGATGCGCGCTCGCGGCCGGGCTTCGGGCTCGGACTCAGCCTGGTCAACGCGGTCGTGCGGCTGCATCGGGGGACGCTGCGGCTCTCCGACAACGGGCCCGGATTGCGGGTGGAGCTCGCCTTCCCGGCGCAGCTCCCGGGCGATGCGGCCGAAGCGCGTGACGGCGCGGCCGAACCGATACCGGGTTCGGCCACGGGCGCTCCGGGAGGGTCGATTTCCCGCGAACCTTGAGGCAGGACCGTCGTGACGATCCCGAACGCGCGCATCTTGGCGCACCGTCTCGGTTCGACCGCCGGAAACACCGTTCGGACGCTGCTCAGGAGGTTCCATGACCCTTACGTCGAAGACCGCCCTCGTCACCGGATCCACCAGCGGCATCGGCCTCGCCATCGCCCGCGCCCTCGCGGCGCAGGGGGCGAACGTGGTGATCAACGGCTTCGGGGACGCGCAGGCCATTGAGGAGACCCGCGCCGGGATCGAGCGCGAATACGGCGTGACGGCGCGTTACTCGGCGGCCGACATGAGCAAACCCGAGGCGGTCGCCGAGATGGTGCGGGAGGCGGAGGCCGCGTTCGGTGCCGTCGACGTGCTGGTCAACAATGCCGGCATCCAGTTCGTCTCGCCGATCGAGGAGTTCCCGCCCGAGAAGTGGGAGCAGATCATCGCGATCAACCTGTCCTCGGCATTCCACGCGATGCATGCCGCGATCCCCGGCATGAAGGCCCGGGGATGGGGGCGGATCATCAACACCGCCTCGGCGCACTCGCTGGTCGCCTCGCCGTTCAAGTCCGCCTACGTGGCGGCCAAGCACGGGATCAGCGGGCTGAGCAAGGCGGCGGCCTTGGAACTCGCGCCGCACAGGATCACGGTGAACTGCATCTCGCCGGGCTATGTCTGGACGCCGCTGGTGGAGGCGCAGATTCCCGACACCATGAAGGCCCGGGGCCTGACCAAGGAGCAGGTGATCGAGGAGGTGATGCTGAAGGCGCAGCCGACCAAGGAATTCGTCACGGTCGATCAGGTGGCGGCGCTGGCGGTGTTCCTGTGCTCGGATGCCGCGAGCCAGATCACGGGCGCCAATATCAGCATGGATGGCGGCTGGACCGCGCAGTAAGATTGTAGGGGGCGGCCTCGCCGACAAGACGGCGAGGCCGCTTCGGATCAGCGGCGCCCGTGGAACAGCAGGGCGATGCCGTAGCCGACCGCGCCGGCGATCAGCAGCGCCACCAGCGGGTTCTCCTCGACCCGGGCGCCGACCGCGGCGCGGCCTTCGCGCAGGTAGGAGCCGCCCCGCTCGTAGGCGTCGCCCGCGACGTCGCCGGCCCGGCCATAGGCGTCGCCGGCATAGTCGCTCGCCTTGTCGGCGATGTCCCGGGCCTTGTCCTTGACCTGCCCGTAGGCGTTCTGAGCCTGGCCCTGGACATCGCGAACCCGGCCTTCCACCGAGTCCCGGTTCGAGCCCACGAAGTCGCCGGCCGTGCCCTGAACCTTGCCGAGGGCTTCCTTGGCGCCGCCGACGATCCGATCCGTATCCACCATAACACTCTCCTCGACGTGACCGCGGCACCGGTACGAGAGGAGATGCCGCAGGATTCCTCGTCGTGCACCGAACGCGCGAGACCGGGTTTGCGCACCGCGCCCCGGCGATTTTCTGCGTCTCGGCCGGCCTGGTGGCGATCAGGGTAAACGGCCGCCCCTGATCGGAGGACGGGGCCGGCGTGCCTCAGAGGCCGATCAGCTCGGCGATCGCGGCCGCGCCCGCGGCCGGCGAGGTCTCGCCCCGCGCGACGCCGGCCTCTGCCTCCGCGGTGCTGCGCCGGACCTCCGGCGAGCCGACCAGGCGCTGATGCAGCCGCTCATGGACCAGGGCCCACATCCATTTCACGTCCTGGGCCCGGCGCTTCGCCTGGATCTCCCCGGTGGCGGTGAGCTTCTCCCGGTGATCGACGATCTTCGCCCAGAGGGCGTCCAGGCGCAGGTTGTGGAAACCCGAGATCGTCACCACCGGCGGTGTCCAGGTCGCCGAGGCGGGGGTGAGGATGTGCAGGGCGGCGCGGTATTCTGAGGCGGCGGCGTTGGCCCGCTGCTCGGCCTCGCCGGCATCGGCCTTGTTGACCGCGATCATGTCGGCGAGTTCCAGGATGCCCTTCTTGATCCCCTGAAGCTCGTCGCCCGCCCCCGGCAGCATGAGCACGAGGAAGAAGTCGGTGAGGTCGGCGACCGCGGTCTCCGATTGCCCGACGCCGACCGTCTCAACCAGGATCACGTCGAACCCCGCCGCCTCGCAGAGCAGCATGGTCTCGCGGGTCTTGGCGGCGACGCCGCCGAGCGTGCCCGAGGAGGGGGAGGGCCGGATGAACGCCTTGGGATCGTGGGCGAGCCGGGCCATCCGGGTCTTGTCGCCGAGGATCGAGCCGCCGGTGCGCGACGAGGACGGGTCCACCGCCAGCACCGCGACCTTGTGGCCGGCCTCCGTCAGGTTCGACCCGAGGGCGTCGATCGTCGTGGACTTGCCGACGCCGGGCACGCCGGTGATGCCGACCCGGATCGCCTTGCCGGTCTGGGGCAGGACCGAGTCGATCAGCGCGGCGGCGAGCGCCCGGTGGTCGGGCCGTTTCGACTCCGCCAGGGTGATCGCCCGGGCCAGGGCGGCGCGGTCGCCGCGCAGCAGGCGCTCGCGCAGGCTCTCGATGTCGATGGACGGCGTCATGAACCCTTCATGGCGACGCTCGGCGCCGCCGTCGAGAGGGTATCGTTGGCACGGGGCCGGCCCGGTACTCCGCCTGTGTCCGCCGCACCACGAAGCGCTGATTACCCGCACTCCACAGGGGCAGGGGGTGATCGTGCCCCGCCATGGTCACGATCCTGCGCGACGGTTGGCGCCCCGCCCGAACGCACCCGGATCATGTCGAGCCACACCGTCTCACGCCGCGCACTCCTCCGGATCGGCGCCCTCGCGGGGGCGGCGGGGCTCGCCCCGTCCCTCGGCGCCTGCGTCACCGACGACCTCGGCGCGTCCGGGAGCCTGCCCGAGAAGCAATCGGCCCTGGACGTCATGCCGGTGCTGCTGGTGGCCACCACGCGCAAGCCCGTCGGCACGCCACCCCGGCCGCCGTATTTCAATTCCGAGCGCGGGCGCGGCCTGAGCTTCGCGGAGGTCCGCCTGTCGCCGCCCGACCGCTCCCTGCTCGGCAAGGTCTCGGCTGTGATCACCGGCGACTGGACCATCGGGGCCGTGCCCAAGACCGAGACCGGGCCGGCGGCCGCGGAGGCCTTCGCGCAGGCGGCGCTCGGCCGCGACGTGCTGATCTACGTCCACGGCTACCGGGAATCGTTCGAATCCGCCGCCGTCAGCGCGGCCCGCCTGTCGGACGGGATCCGGTTCAGGGGCGTCTCGGGCCTGTTCACCTGGCCGTCGGCCGCCGCCACCCTCGACTACAATTACGACCGCGAGAGCGCGCTCTGGTCGCGCGACGCCTTCGAGGACCTGCTGAAGGCGCTGGCCGCCTCGCCGAGCGGCGGGCGCATCAACATTGTCGCGCATTCGATGGGCACGCTGCTCACCCTCGAGACCATCCGGATGCTGCGCGCCGAGGCCGGCGAGGCGGCGATGTCGCGCATCGGCGCGGTGGTGCTGGCCGCCCCCGACATCGATTTCGACCTGTTCTCGAACGGCGTCGCCCGGCTGGGGCCCGACGTGTCGAAGATCACCGTGATCTCCTCGACCAACGACCGTGCGCTCGAACTCTCCGCCGCGCTTGCGGGCGGCGTCCGGGCCGGCGCGGCCGACCGCGCCAAGCTCGAGGCCCTGGGCGTGCGCGTCGCCGACGCCTCCGATTACGGCGGCGGCCTGATCAACCACGACCTGTTCCTCTCGAACCCGGAGGTTCAGGGCGTGGTCAAGCGCGCCATCGCCCGCGGCGCCGGGGTGTGAGCGTCGGACCCGGCGCTCAGCCCATCCGGGTCGCCATGCTCTGCGGCGGCAGGGGTTCCTCCGGCAGGATTGGCGCGGCGCCGGCGGCCTCGAGGTGGTCGATCCGGTCGGCCCAGACCCGGAAGCCCACCAGGGGATTGGGGCCGAACGTGTGGGTGAGCGGGACGTCGGCGGCGTCGCGGCCGTAGGCGACCATCACCCGGCCGATCCGCGGGCTGTTGTTGCGCGGGTCGAAGACGTGCCAGCGCCCCCCGAGATAGACCTCCATCCAGGCGGCGAAATCGCCGGCCGGGTGCGGCTCGGGCTCGCCGATGAAGCTGACATAGCCGGTGCAGTAGCGGGTCGGCACGTTGAGGGCGCGGCAGAAGGCCACGGCCAGGTGGGTGAAGTCCCGGCAGACCCCGCGCCCGCCGGCATAGGCGTCCTGGGCGGTGCGGTCGCCATGGGCGAACTCGTAGCCGAACGCGATGTGGTCGTGCACGAAGTCGCAGACCGCCTGAACCCGGCCCCAGCCCGGCTCGATATGGCCGAACAGGCGCCAGGCCTCGTCGGCGAGCAGGTCCGATTCGCAGTAGCGGCTGGGCAGCAGGAACACGATCGTCTCGGCCGGGAGCGCCTCGATCGCGTGCTGCTCGGCTTCCCGGTGTACCGGGTCCGGGTCTCCCGCGTCGGCGATCACCGCGTCGGTCCCGATGGTGAAGCCCCCCGCCGGCGCGGTCAGCCGGCCGCAGAGATTGCCGAAGCCGTCCCGGTAGAGATCCACCGGCACCGGCGGATCGGTGCGCAGCGTGTCGGGGGCCTCCAGCGCGTCCGCCCGGGTGGGATGCACGTTCAGCATCACCACCATCGGCACCGGATAGGGGAAGGCGTAGCGCATCTCGCAGCCCAGCCTGATCCGCATCCGCGGTGATCCTTCTTCCCGTGCGGTTTCACGATCCCGGCCGCCCGGCAGGATTCACGCCACGGCTTTCGCGGCGGCGTGGCGGAGACGGGCTTGGCGGGCGTCCGGTTCACCCCTACAGCATCCGCGCGCGGCGCTCATGATCGCCGGGGAAAGCCTTCAGCGTTTCTCCCCGGGGCGGTGCGTCGCACCCGTGCGCGATCCCGCTGACCGGGCGCGCCCAAGGACGGTTACGAGAAGGATGCCGGCCATGTTCACGCTCGAGATCGAGGGCACCGCCGTGGCGGTGATCAACAGCGACGAGGCGTCCGCCAAGGACCTCTTCACCTGCGAAGGCTTCAAGGAAGACATCCGGACGATGACGAGCGAGGGCAAGCCGCTCTGGAACGGCACCTCGCCCCTCAAGATCCGGGCCGCCACCGAGGACGAGATCGAGATCTTCGAGGACGCGCTCGCCGAGGATGACGGCGAGGGCGAGTTCACCGACGACAAGCACCATGCCGGCGGCGACACCGCCGAGGAAGAGGACGAGGACGAGGCCGACATCGTCTTCCTGGTCGATATCGACGAGGCGGACGAGGACGACGAAGCCGACGCCTGAAACGTACGCCTGAACTTGGCCGCCTCCCGGGGGTTTCCGATGCGATTCGGAATGAACCCGGGAGGATGGACATGGCGGATAGCAGACAGGTCGTCGACGCGTTGGTGCGCGCCCGGCGCGGCGGCATCGCCGCCAGCGCGGCTCTGGGCGGTCTCGCGCTGATCGGTGGGCTCGCCTACCGGGCCCTGCGCGGGGCCGCGCCGCCGGAAAAGGGCGGCCCGGACTTCTCCAAGGTCGACGAGGACGAGGCCCGGCTGATGCTCCGGGCGATGGTGGCCGCCACCATCGCGGACGGCATGGTCGACACGGCCGAGCGCAAGCGCCTCGACGCGGCCGTGGCCGGCGCCGGCCTCGATTCCGACGGGCGGGCCTGGCTCGATCGCGAACTGGAGAGCCCCGCCGAGATCGACGAGATCGCCGAGCGGGTGAATGATCCCGATGCGGCGGCGCGGATCTACACGGCGGCCCGCCTCGCGATCGATCCCGATACGCTCCAGGAGCGCCAGTTCCTGAAGATGCTCGCCGAGGCCCTCGACGTGCCCGGCGAGGCGACGACCCGGATCGAGCGCGACATCCCCGCCTGAACGATCTTCATTTCCGGCTACGGATCTCCCGCGACGGCCGAGCTTCGTGCTAGCCTTTCCGGGCGGTGATCCGGGCGGACGCGTCCCGGCCGCTCAGGGCCGGGACGTTCCATGCCGACGCTGCCATTGCCTGCTCCGTCCCGTGCGCGACGGGCCGCCTACCGTCTTGCCGGAGCCCTGTTGGCCGGAGGCCTGACCGCGATGAGCGCACCCGTTCGTGCTGCCGACCCGGGTCCCGGCCCCCTGACGCTCGCCGGCCAGGGCAGCTTCTTCGTCGGTGGTCGCGACGTCCAGTCGGACACGCTCTCGACCCTGCCGGCCTACGCGCCGTCGGGGACGATCACGGTCGATCAGGTCTATGTCCGCTATCAGATCCCGGTGGACCCGGTCCGGCCACCCCTGGTGCTGATCCACGGCTGCTGCCTCACCGGCAAGACCTGGGAGACGACCCCGGACGGGCGCATGGGCTGGGACGAGTTCTTCGTCCGCCGCGGCTTCCCGACCTACGTGATCGACCAGGCCTGGCGCGGGCGCTCGGCGATCAGCCCGGCCCAGATCGACGCGGTCAAGATGGGCAAGGCCGAGGCAGAGACGCTGCCGCCGGTCTTCTCCGCCGGCCGCGAGCCCGCCTGGGCGATCTTCCGGTTCGGCCCCGAATACCCGAAGGTGTTTCCGGGGATGCAGTTTCCCCTGGAGGCCCAGGGCGAATTCTGGAAGCAGATGGTCGCCGACTGGTCCGCGGCCCTGCCGGTGCCGAACCCGACCGTGCCGGGCCTCTCGGAGCTCGCCAAGCGGCTGAAGGGCGCCGTGCTGGTCTCGCACTCGCAATCGGGCATCTACCCGTTCCAGACCGCCGCGCTCGACCGCACCGGCATCCGCGCGCTGGTGGCGATCGAGCCCGCCGCCTGCCCGGACCCGGCCAAGGACGATCTCGCCCCCTACAAGGACCTGCCGATCCTGGTCCTGTTCGGCGACTACGTCGACGCCTCGCCTCGCTGGGCGCCCCGGCTGAAGCAGTGCCGCAGCTTCGTGGCGGCGGCGAATGCGGCCGGCGGCCGAGCCGAGCTGATCCTGCTGCCGGAGATCGGCATCCACGGCAATTCACACATGCTGATGCAGGACAAGAACAGCCTCGACATCGCCGACTGGCTGGCGGGCTGGATCGAGAAGCGGGCGGGAAAATCCTGACGTCCGTCCCGTCGTCCCACCCACCCCCTCATCCTGAGGCGCCCGCGCCAGCGAGCCTCGAAGGAAGGTTCCAGGGATCGCGCGGCTGGCTGGAGCCCTCCTTCGAGGGCTTCGCTTCGCTACGCCGCCTCAGGATGAGGGCGAGGTTTGGAAGAGGCTCGTCCTTTAAGGTTGGTCAGCCCGGCTTACGCTCGGTCAGAAACTGCCCCATCCGCTCCAGCGCCCGGCGGATGTTCTCCGCCGAGTTGGCGTAGGACAGGCGGATATAGCCCTCGCCATGGACGCCGAAATCCGGGCCACCGATCACCGCGACGCCGGCCTCTTCGAGCAGGGTGGCGGCCAAAGGCTTCGCCTTCCAGCCGGTCTTGGTGATGTTGGGGAAGGCGTAGAACGCGCCCTTCGGGGCGATGCAGGACACGCTCGGCAGGGCGTTCAAGCCGTCCACCACGATCGCCCGGCGCCGGTCGAATTCGGCAACCATCTCGGCCACGCAATCCTGCGGTCCGTCCAAGGCAGCGATGCCGGCCCATTGGGTGGAAGCGTTCACGCAGGAATGGGCGTTGACCGCGAGCTTCCGGGCCGCGTCGTAGAGCGGCTTCGGCCAGACCGACCAGCCGAGCCGCCAGCCGGTCATCGCGTAGGTCTTGGACGCGCCGTCGAGATAGATCAGGCGGTCGCGGATCGCATCGTATTTCAGCAGCGAGTGATGCGCCGCGCCGTCATACGTCATCGTGCCGTAGATCTCGTCCGACAGCACGGCGACGTCGGGGTGCTCTGCCAGCCCCGCCACAAGGGCGTCGATCTCGGCCTTGGGCGTCACGCCCCCGGTCGGGTTGGCCGGCGAGTTGACGATCAGCAGGCGGGTCCTGGGCGTGATCAGCGCCAGGGTCTCGGCGGCCGAGAAGGCGAAGCCGTTCGCCTCGCGGATCGGCACCGGCACCGGCGTCGCCCCGGTGAACTCGATCATCGAGCGGTAGATCGGAAATCCCGGATCCGGATACAGGATCTCGGCGCCGGGCTCGCCGAACATCAGGATCGCCATGAACATGGTGACCTTGCCGCCCGGCACGATCATCACGGATTCCGGCGAGACCTCCACGGCGTGGCGGCGATGGATGTCGCGGGCCACCGCTTCGCGCAGGCACGGGATGCCCACGGCCGGCGTGTAGCCGTGGTGCCCATCGCGCAGGGCCTTGATGCCGGCCTCGACCACGTGGGCGGGCGTCGGCATGTCGGGCTGGCCGATGCCGAGATTGATGACGTCCCGACCCTGGGAGGCCAGGGCCTGGGCCCGGGCCAGCACCGCGAACGCGTTCTCCTCGCCGATGCGCGAAAAGGCCGGAACGACGTGCAGCATCGCGCTCTCCGCGGGGTCGATCGCCTCAGTGCTTGGTGCGCTCGGCCAGCTTCATCGCGCCGAACGACATCGCCACGGCGATCGCGCCCAGGATCACGAAGGTCTTCACCGCGGCGTAGAACAGCGCCGGCTCGATGCCCGTGTCGGTATAAAGCACCAGGCCGATCGCCGCCAACGGCAGGGAGAGCAGGATGAACAGGGGGACCAGCGGGTTCATATCGGGCACTCGGATCCGGCGCGCGGTGGGCCGCGGCTCGTGGGCGTCAAGCCTGCATACCACCCTGCCGCAAAGGTTGGGACCCCGCCGCGGCGAGATTTTCGCCGGATCCTCCGGCCACTCACCGAAGTGCAAGCATTTGGGCGGATACTGGCTTTCCACGAGGATGCACCTGTATGCGCCAATCAGCCGTAACGTGGAATGGGAATGGCCGGAATGTATCGCCGCTTGATATCTTGACGGCGCAGATCGGCCGCCTGCTGCGGCATCCTGCCTTCCGGCGCGAGAGCGTGGTCAGCCCGCTGCTGCAGCGCCATCTGCCCAACGATGCGGGCTACGCCTGGAACGGCGAGGCGGCCCTGCGCGAGCGCCTCGGCCGCGCCGGCCTCGACGCGGCGAGCATCGACCACCTCATCCGCAACACCCAGTCCGAGATCCAGCGCCTGCGCGGACCCGCCGACGCCTGACGCGTTTCACGCCGGGACCCGGACCGTTGCCCGCAGGCCGCCGAGCGGGCTCTCGTGCAGGGCGATGTCGCCGCCATGGGCCCGGGCGATGTCCCGGGCGATCGCCAGCCCGAGCCCGGATCCGCCGGCATCCTGCCGGGAATCGTCCAGGCGCACGAACGGCTTGAACACCTCCTCGCGGCTTTCCGGCGGGATCCCCGGACCGTCATCGTCGATCGAGACGTAGAAGGCGCGGGCCTCCAGCCGGCCGGAGATCGCCACCGTCTCGCCGTAGCGGGCGGCGTTGGCCGCAAGATTGAACAGGCAGCGCCGGAATGCGCCCGGACGCAAGGTGACCTCGGGGGCGCCCGCGAGATCCACCGCCGAGACATGGGCGCCCAGGCGCTCCACGTCGCTGCGCAGGTCCTCCAGGAGGGTCCGCATGTCGGTGGGGGTGGCGGGCTCCGCGGAATCGCCGCGCGCGAAGGCGAGGTAGCCCTCCAGCATCCGGCTCATCTCGTCGACGTCGCGGCTCAGATCCTCGATCTCGCTGGTCTGCTCGACCAGCGCCAGGGACAGGCGGAAGCGGGTGAGGATGGTGCGCAGGTCGTGGCTCACGCCGTTGAGCATCGTCGTGCGCTGCTCCATGGCCCGCTCGATCCGCCGCTTCATCTCGATGAAGGCGTGGCCGGCCTGGCGCACCTCCCGGGCCCCCCGGGGCCGGAACTCGATCTCCCGGCCTTTGCCGAACCCTTCCGCCACCGCGGCGAGCCGCAGGATCGGCTTGATCTGGTTGCGCAGGAACAGGATCGCGACGCCGAGCAGCACGAGCGACGAGCCGATCATCCAGACCAGGAAGATGTGCGAGTTCGACGCGTAGGCCTGGCTGCGCCGCGCGGTGATCCGCATCACCCCGTCGGGGATCGCGACCCGGATCTCGATCAGGTTCGAGCGGCCGACCGTGTCGATCCAGAACGGCCGGCGGATCTGGCGCCGGATCTCGTCGGAGAGCGCCTCGTCCAGGATCGAGAAGAACGGCCGCGGCCCCGGGGCGGGGAGCTTGGCGCCTTTGAGGATGTCGAGGTCGAGGTTCAGCCGCTCGGCCGCGATGCGCGACAACGTCTCGGCGTCCCGGTCCTGCGGATAGCTCTCGTAGATGTCGATCAGCGCGGCGACATCGGCGGTCACCGCCGCGGACAGGCGCTTGGTCACGAGCTGCCAGTGCCGCTCCATGAAGGTGTAGGCGATCACCGACTGGAGCAGGACCACCGGCGCGATGATGATGATCAGAGACCGGGCGTAGAGCCCCTTCGGCAACGCATCGCCGATCCACCGGCTCAGGCGCTTCCACAGCCGGTGCGGCGCCGAGCGCGACCGCGGCGGATCCGTCCGCAGGGCGCGGGCCAGGCCGGGATCGGGGGCGTTCACGGGCTCGCGCGCCCGCGCCTGAACCGCCCGCCGAGGCGGGGCCGGGACTGGCGGCAAAGGGGCCGTGTCATCGGGGCGGACATGGGGGCGACGGATGCGGGGGCTGATCCGTTATCGCACCCGCGCGCCGATCGGCCAAGGCGCGCTGGAATGGCGCCACCGCGCCTTGCACGGCGGCGCACGGGCCATACCTGAGACAAGCGGGGGGCACCCGCCGGCCGAGGTCTCGAGGGCCATGCTCAGCACCGATACAGATATCCTCGCCGCCGCCTCCGCGTGGCGGCGGGACGGACGCGCCGTGGCGCTCGCCACCGTGATCGAGACCTGGGGCTCGGCGCCGCGGCCCGTGGGCAGCCATCTCGTGGTCGATGCCGAGGGCAACTTTCTGGGGTCCGTCTCGGGCGGCTGCGTCGAGGGTTCCGTGATCACCGAGGCGATCGAGGTGATCGAGGCCGGAGCGCCCCGCATCCTGGAATTCGGCGTCGCCGACGAGACGGCGTGGCGGGCCGGGCTGTCCTGCGGCGGCCGGATCCGCGTCTTCGTCGAGCGGGTCGACTGATGCGCACCGAGACCCTGGAAATCCTGACCGCCGAGCGCGCCGCGCGCCGGGCGACGATCCTGGTCACCGACCTGGCGGACGGGAGCCAGCGCCTCGTCCGCGAGGCCGAGATCGCCGCCGATCCCCTGGCGGAGGTGCTGCGCAAGCATCTGGCTTCGGGCAAGAGCGGGCTCGTCGAGATCGACGGGCGGCAGACGTTCCTGACCGTGCAGGTCCCGCCGGTGCGCCTCGTGGTGATCGGCGCCGTCCACATCTCGCAGGCGATGGCGCCCATGGTGGCGGGGCTCGACCTCGCGCTGACCGTGATCGACCCGCGCACGGCCTTCGCCAGCCCGGACCGCTTCCCGGGCGTCGAGCTCGTGGCCGAATGGCCGGACGCCGCCCTCGGCGGCCGCGTGCCGCCCCTCGACCGCTACTGCGCGCTCGCCGCCCTGACCCACGACCCCAAGATCGACGATCCGGCGCTGAAGGCCGCGCTCACGGCCGAGTGTTTTTACGTCGGCGCGCTGGGCTCGCGGAAGACGCATGCGGCCCGCACGGCCCGGCTCGCGGAGGCCGGGTTCTCGCCCGAGCAGATCGGCCGGATCCGCGCGCCGATCGGGCTCGCCATCGGGGCGGTCAGCCCGGCCGAGATCGCGCTCGCCGTGCTGGCCGAGATCGTGGCGGCGCTCCGCCGGGTCCCCCGCCCGGAGGTCGCGTGAGGTTCGGCCCCGTGCCGGTCGCCGAGGCGGCCGGTCTGATCAGCGCCCATACGGTCCGGCGCGACGGCATCACCCTGCGCAAGGGCGCGGTCATCCCGGAGGAGGCGGCCAGCGGCCTGTCGCAGGCCGGATTGTCGGAGATCGTGGCGGCCGCCCTCGAGCCCGGCGATGTCGGCGAGGATGACGCCGCGGCACGGCTGGCCGCGCATCTGCGCGGGGACAACCTGCGCGTGGAGGCCCCGTTCACCGGCCGCTGCAACCTGTTCGCCGAGACCGCCGGGGTGCTCACCCTGGCGCCGGCCCGGATCGATGCGGTCAACGCCGTCGACGAGGCTGTGACGGTGGCGACCTTGCCGCCCTTCAAGCCGGTGGTCGAGGGCGAGATGGTCGCCACCGTGAAGATCATTCCCTACGCCGTGCCGGGGGCGGTGCTCGCTCGGGCCTGCGCGACTGAGACGGCCGGCGCGCTGGCGATGGCGCCCTATCGGCGGCGGCGTATCGCGGTCGTCTCGACCCGCCTGCCGAGCCTCAAAGAGGCGACCATCGACAAGACCCTCCGGGTCCTGGCGGAGCGCCTCGCCCCGGCGGGGGCCGAGATCGTCCGCGAGGATCGGGTGCCGCATACGGCCGACGCCGTGGCGGCGGCGCTCGGGGATGCGATCGACGGCGCCGGGGCCGATCTCGTCGTCGTGTTCGGCGCCTCGGCCATCGCCGACCGGCGCGACGTGATCCCGGCCGGGATCGCGGCGGCCGGCGGGTTGGTCGAGCATCTCGGCATGCCGGTCGATCCCGGGAACCTGCTGCTCGTCGGCAGCCGGGCGGGCGTACCGGTGATCGGGGCGCCGGGCTGCGCGCGCTCGCCCAAGGAGAACGGCTTCGACTGGATCCTGCACCGCCTGCTCGCGGACCTGCCCGTGACCCGGGCGGACATCGTCGCCCTGGGGGTCGGCGGGTTGCTGATGGAGATCGTCTCGCGGCCGCAGCCCCGGGCCGGCGGCGAGGCGGCGGATCCCGATGCCTGAAGTCGCGACGATCCTGCTCGCCGCGGGCCTCGGCACCCGGTTCGGTTCCGAGCCCAAGATGCTGGCGCTGTTCGACGGAAGACCGCTGGTCCGTCATGCCGCCGAGGCTGCGCTGGCGGCCCGGCCGCGGCCGGTGGTCGTCGTGCTGGGCGCGCATGCCGATGCGGTCCGGGTGGCGCTGATGGGGCTCGATCTGATCGTCGTCGAGAACCCGGATTTCCGCGCCGGTCTGTCCACCTCGCTGCGTGCCGGCCTGGCCGCCCTGCCGCAATCCTGCGAAGCGGCGGTGGTCGTGCTCGGGGATATGCCGCGGATCGGCGAAGCGCATATCGACCGCCTGGCCGATGCCTTCGCAGGTTCGTCGAAGGCCGTGGCGGCGGTCGTCCCGATCCAGGATGGCCGGCGCGGAAATCCGGTGCTCCTGAACCTGCGCCGCCTGGCACCCGATATTGCCCGGCTCACCGGCGACCGCGGCGCCGGGCCGCTTCTCAAGGACCGGCCCGATATCCTGGAGATCCCGGGCGATGCGGCGACCGCCCTCGACATCGATACGCCGGATGCGCTGACGGCCGCCGGCGGCGCCTGAACCTCAGCCTTTCGACGCTTTCCGCGCCTCGGCCCGGCACCGGTCCGAGCAGTAGCGGACCTCGTCCCAGACGCGCTCCCACTTCTTGCGCCAGGCGAACGGCCGCCCGCACTGGGCGCACACCTTCTCCGGAAGATCGCCCTTGCGGCGCATCCGCGGCATTTTTTTCGATCGCTCCGGTGCCCGATATCGGGGGCGGAAACGGGTCTCGGCTCGGGTCTGTTCCGAGGAACCCTCAGCGGCGCCGGGCCACAGCGCGCGCGTCGAGGAGTTTGGCGAGACCCAGCATCAGCGCCAATCCGGTGAGGTTGACCGCGATCTGGAGCGGCCAGGTCGCGTCGAAGGTGCGGTAGAGGATCCGCCCGATCAGCGCCGCCAGGCAGCCGGCGGCGAAGATCTCCAGCGAGTGCCGGCCGCAGGCATCGATCAGCCGCAGCGGTCGCCACCCGGAGAGGCGCCGCACGGCGGGTGCGCTGAAGATCAGGTAAGTGAGGGCCAGGATGTGCAGCAGGCGCAGCGGCCCGACATGGCTCTTGTCCGGCGCCGCGATCGCCAGCGGCCGGAGGTCCGGAAGACCCCATTCGCCCCAGGAGCCGCCCTGCAGCAGCCCGAAGGCCAGGTAGGCGAAGGCCAGAGCCGCGGCCCAGTTCCGCCAGGGCAGGAGACCGTCGCCGGCCCGGACCGCCACCGCCAGCGCCGCCCCGATCACGAACAGGAACTGCCAGGCGAACGGGTTGAAGTACCAGCCGTCATCCACCGCGGCGGCGTTGGGCAGGTTCAGGGTGTGGTCGACATTGGCGGCGAGCCACAGCGTCCCGGACAGCGCCAGCACGCCCCAGATCCCGCGCCGCATCCCGAAATAGATAGCCGGGAACAGGGCCAGCAGCAGGATGTAGAGCGGCAGGATGTCGAGGTAGTTGGGCAGCGCGTTGAGGGCGAGCCCGCGCAGCAGCCCCGGCAGAAGCCCCATCTGCAGCAGCGGCGCGACGCCGAAGCGCGGCGTCAGCCCGGTGAGATCCATCCAGATCCGGACGATGACCAGGGTGGCAAGCAGCAGCCCGGCCTGGAACAGGTAGATTCGCAGGCAGCGCCGGCCGATCCGCACCAGGGTCGCCCGTATGCCGGCCCGACCGAACAGGCCGCCATAGGCCACCATCGACGAGTACCCGGCCAGCAGCACGAAGATCTCGGCCGCGTCCGAGAAGCCGAGATTGTGCAGGGTGAACGCCGCCGGCGCGTTGCGCGGGATGTGGTCGATGAAGATCATCAGCAGCGCGAAGCCGCGCAGCACGTCGACCCGCGCGTCCCGGACGGGTCTTCGCGGCGCGGATTCCGGCGCCGGCGCACGCACGGGCCGCGGCGCCGGCGCCACGCCGCCGAAGGGCACGCGCCCGAAATCGTCGAGGCTCTTCACGCAGCCATCACCGGAACACCCGCTTGTCGGAATCGGAGCAATAATAGTCTCTCGGCGCCGGAATGCGGGGACAGACTGCACCGCTCACGCGCCTGTGTCCGCGCGACGCGCCGCGGCCATCGAGCGCCGCTGGTCGCCCGATACGACGTCATGGGCGCCCGGCGGTGCCGATATCCCTACCGGACCTGGATCCGCGCACCGACAATTTTGTCGCGTGCATATCCCGGCGTCTCGGATCGACCCGTCGGTCAGCGGTGTCACGCAGGCGAAGTAAACCACCCTGTCGCTCCTGGGCGGCGAAGCGGAGCCCGGAAACGCGGGTGGCATCAGGCGATGCACCGTCGGCGGCTCCGCATCCCGGGTTCGCCCGCGGTTCCCCGGAATGATCGAGCCGGGGGGCTTGGGCGTCGGCGCGATTTCTCAGACCCGTGAGGTTCGTCCGGCCGTCCACTCCGCTCGCATCGCCGGCGAACACGCTATAGAGGCGTCGGATCGATCCCGGCGGGCCGGGGAAGGGCAGGGTTCATGCGCGTCCTCGTCACCGGAGCCGGCGATTTTCTCGGCCGACGCCTGCTCGAGGCGCTGCGACGGGACCGTCCCGAGGGGCGCCGGATCCTCGGCATCGATCGGCACCCGCAGCCGCCGCTCGACGGCGTCACCCTCCTCGATGTCGATCCGTTCGAGGCCGACACGCTCAACGCGGCGGTGGCAGATTTCGACCCGACCGTGGTGTTCCACCTCGCGGCCCTCGCCTCCGTGGCGCGGTCGAGCGAGACGCCGGCCTATGCCTGGCGGGCGGACCTCCTCGGCACCCTCAACCTCGCCGAGGCGGTAGCGCGGACCCGGGCGACCCTGGTGTTCCTGAGCTCGACCGTCGTCTACGGGGCGGCGTTCCGCGACAAGCCCCGGCCCGACGAGGCGGTGACGCCCCGGCCCGACACCATCTCGGGCCGGACCAAGAGCGCCTGCGAGTACATCCTGCGCGACGTGCTCGCCAATGCTGGCGTGAAGCACCTCGTGCTGCGGCCGGCGAACTATATCGGGCCCGGCCAGAGCGAGACCTTCGCGGCCGCCTCCTTCGCCGGCCAGATCGCCCGCATCGAGCGCGGCCTGGCCCCGCCGATTCTGGCGGTCGGCGACCTCGCCGCAGGGCGCGACTTCATCGATGTGTCGGACGTGACGGCGGCGTGCCTGCGCGTCCTCGACCGGGTCGAGGAACTGCCGGACGGCGGCATCTACAACGTGGGCACGGGGATCGTGACGCCGGTCTCGGCGATCCTCGACGCGTTCCGCGGCCTGACCGATGCGGCGTTCACCGTGCAGGTCGAGCTCGACCGGACCCGGCCCACGGGGGTACGCAGCCAGGGCTGCGATCCCTCGGCCTTCATGGCCGCCACCGGCTGGGCGCCCGCAATCCCCCTGCCGGAGAGCCTGGCGGCGATGCTGGATGCGGCGCGGGCGCGGGTGGGCTGACGGGGCTTCCGACGACGTCGCCCACCCTCATCCCGAGATGCCGACGCGGCGCGGAGGCCTCGAGACAGACGCGCGATCCCCGGAGGGCTCCCTCGCGGCGCGCTGCGCGCGACTTCGGACGAGAGGAGTGGGTTGGACGGGGGCCGTAAGAGTCCGGCGAGCCCCGTCCCGGGCCCTCGCGGCGCGTCCCGGCCCGAAGGCCGGGACCGATCCTTACCGGGAGAACTTCTTGTACTTGATCTTCTTCGGCATCAGCGAGTCCGCGCCGAGCCGGCGCATCTTGTCGGCCTCGTAATCCGAGAAGTTGCCCTCGAACCACTCGACGTGGCTGTCGCCCTCGAAGGCCAGGATGTGCGTGGCGATGCGGTTCAGGAACCAGCGATCGTGGCTGATGATCACCGCGCAGCCGGCGTAATCCTCCAGCGCGTCCTCGAGGGCGCGCAGGGTCTCCATGTCGAGGTCGTTGGTCGGCTCGTCGAGCAGCAGCACGTTGGCGCCGCCCTTCAGGGTCCGGGCCAGGTGGACGCGGTTGCGCTCACCGCCCGACAGAGTGCCGACCTTCTTCTGCTGGTCGCCGCCCTTGAACGCGAAGGCCGCGCAATAGGCGCGGGAATTGATCTCGCGCTTGTTGAAATAGATGATGTCGTTGCCGCCCGAGACCTCCTGCCAGACCGTGGCGTTCGGATCGAGGGCGTCGCGCGACTGGTCGACGTAGCCGAGATGCACGGTCTCGCCGATGGAGATCTTGCCGCCGTCGGGCTTCTCCTGGCCGGTGATCATCTTGAACAGGGTGGTCTTGCCGGCGCCGTTGGGGCCGATCACCCCGACGATGCCGCCCGGCGGCAGCTTGAATGAGAGATCCTCGATCAGCAGGCGGTCGCCGAACGCCTTGTTGAGGTGCTCGAACTCGATGACGTTGTTGCCGAGCCGCTCGTCGATCGGGATGACGATCTGCGCGGCGGCGTCGACCTTGTTGTTCTGCTTGGCGACCAGCTCCTCGTAGCGGGTGATGCGGGCCTTGGACTTGGACTGCCGGGCCTTCGGCGAGGCGGCGATCCACTCCTGCTCGCGGGCGATCGAGCGCTGGCGAGCCATGTCCTCGCGGCCCTCCTGCTGGAGGCGCTTCTGCTTCTGCACCAGCCAGGCGGAGTAGTTGCCCTCGTACGGGATGCCCCGGCCGCGATCGAGCTCCAGGATCCAGCTGGTGACGTTGTCGAGGAAGTAGCGATCGTGGGTCACGATCAGGATCGCGCCCGGATAGGATTTCAGGTGGCCTTCGAGCCAGTTCACCGTCTCGGCGTCGAGGTGGTTGGTCGGCTCGTCGAGGAGCAGCAGCTCCGGCTCCCACAGGAGCAGGCGGCACAGGGCGACGCGGCGGCGCTCGCCGCCCGACAGGGTCGCCACCGGCTGCTCGTCGCTCGGGCAGCCCAGCGCCTCCATGGCCTGGTCGATCTTGGAATCGAGCTCCCAGAGGTTCAGGGCCTCGATCTTGTCCTGGAGCGCCGTCATCTCGTCGGCGGTCTCCTCGGAATAGTTCATGGCGAGTTCGTTGTAGCGGTCGAGCAGCGCCTGCTTCTCGGCGACGCCCTCCATCACGTTCTCGCGGACCGACTTGTTCGGATCGAGCTGCGGCTCCTGCGGCAGGTAGCCGACCCGGGCGCCCTGGGCGACGAAGCCCTCGCCGGTCCACTCGGTGTCGATGCCGGCCATGATCTTGAGCAGGGTCGACTTGCCCGAGCCGTTGATGCCCAGCACGCCGATCTTGGCGTCCGGGTAGAACGACAGGTTGACGTCCTCCAGGACCTTCTTGCCGCCCAGATAGGACTTCGTGAGTCCCCGCATGTGGTAGATGAATTCGCGAGCCATCGCGGAACGTCCTCGGCGCGTTGGTGGGGTGTGCGCGGTGCGTGCCAGCGGCACGGGGCAGGCCCGGGGTCGTCGACCCGTCCTGTACGCGCGTTCCCCACGATATAAGAATGTCGCCGACCGAGTATCAGGCCCGCCGGGCAGCGGCAAGGATGCGACGCCGCCCGTCGCGCGCTCAGGCGAAGGGATTGGCCACCGATCGCGGCGCGGCGTCCGGCGCGTCCGCCACCGCTTCGGGCAGGTCGCCGGCCTCCAGGGCCTTCACGATGGCGTCCAGGGTCGCCTGGAGCAAGCGCGCCTGGGCGAGGCCGGCCTTGTCCTTGGTCAGGTCCAGGGACCCGTGCAGGGCGATTCGGTCGGTGCCATTCTCGAAGCTGAGGGCGCCGATATTGCGCACCGCCGCATCGTCGGCGAAGGGCTCGAACGCGTCCGCCTTGGGCTTCCGGCGGCTCGACTTGTCCTCTGGCATGGTCCCTCTCAGAAAATCGAGCGCATCAGGTCGCGCAGGACCTTGCGCACGGCTCGGTTGATCTCGCGGCTCAGCCAGTCTTGCCAGCTCGGCTCGGGCCGGGGCCGATGCCCCTCCGAGCGCGCGCCGGCATGGGGATCAGGCAGGGTCATGGCGCTGGCCCGGGCGGCGGCCGGGAGGTTCGGGAACACGTCGATCCCGGCTTCGCGGGTCAGCTCGTCGATCGAGACCGCGCGCCAGTCCCGCGACTCGTCGTTCCGGGACAGGTAGGCGCCGGCCTCGCCGCTCGCCGGGTCGTAGAGCGCCTTGAACAGCTGGGTGGGCACGAGCACGCCGCCCTTGATCTGCTGCACTGCGTCCCCGGAGAAGATCACCCCGGTGACCACGAAGATCGAGCCGCGCCGGCTCGCCAGCCGCCGCGTGCCCTCCTCGATATCGGCCCAGAGCCCGCGGTTGAGCACCCGGTTCTGCGGCACGATGTTGGCCAGGCTGAACGATTCGGCCTGAGCGCTCAAGGTCGGCATGTCGCCCGCCGGGGCGAGGTGGCCCCGGTCGAAGCCGCTGCGGACGTAATCCTCCAGCGACGCGCGCTCGGCCTCCGGCAGCCGCGTCTCCTCGTGGAACGCGTCGTCCCGGGCGACTTTGCGGGCTTCGGCGACGCTGGCCCGGGTGAGGTGCTCGGCGGAATAGAGCGGCGTGCGCGTCACCCCCGAATGCAAGACCGCGAAGGCCTCGAAGCACAGCGGCACCGTGCGCGCGGCGAGCTTCGGGTTGGTCAGGACCGGCGCCAGGCCATCGGCGAACAGGGCCGGGCAGGTCACCTCGGCCTCGGCTGAGCCCGCCAGGGCCAGGAAGGCGAGCGCCGCGGCAAAAGGCCCCCGGAGCGGCCTCACCAGCATACCCGCACCCGCCGGGGGCCCTCCGGGGTCGGCCGCTCGCGCCAGGCGCAGGGGCGGCCGAGGCTGCGGCTGAACGGCCGCGCGTCGCGGTCGGGTCCGCCGGGGGAGACCCGCTCCGGGCAGGCGCCCAGGAAGTTGCACGGGAAGTCGAGGTTGCCGTCCGGCGGGCGCGGCCCGGCATAAGCTTGGCCGCTGGGCGTAATCGCCAGCATGAGCAAAATTGTGCACAGACGAGCTGGGCTCAAGAGCGGACCTCATGTGGCGGTAAGGGCACGTAACTGAAAAAATCGCCGATCGGACATTGATCGCGCCGGCGATCGTCCGTACCTGGCACTATCATGACAGCGGCGGACGGGTCGGTTCTAGCATGAACGCGCGCCCCCGGGTGCTGGCGTCGGGACGGCCAGGATCCTCTCCTGGGACCCCGCATGACCGGGCCGTCGCCACACTCGAACGAGCGGATGCGATCCTTGGCAATATCCTCTGAGCACTCAGCGTTGCTGGACCGTGTCCCGGAGCCGGCT
>NZ_AKFK01000021.1:0-23438 GCF_000272495.1 Methylobacterium sp. GXF4
GGCGCACCGGCGGGTCCGGGTGGGCGGGATCACGGGGCCCGGGGGCTCGCGGCTCACCGTCGAGGACGATGGTCCCGGCATGAGCGACGCGGCGATCGCCGGGATCGGCCGCGGCCAGCGCTGGGACGAGAGCCGCCCGGGCACCGGCTTCGGCATCGCCATCGCCCGGGACGTCGCCGAGGCCGCGGGCGCCCAGCTCGCCTTCGGGCGCTCGGAGCGGGGCGGGTTGCGGGCCGCGCTGACCTGGACGGAGCCGGCGGAGGCCGGAAAGCCGGGGCGCTAATCCGCCCCGCGCCGGAGCAGGAACACGCCCTGCGCGCCGAACAGGTTCCAGACCCACCAGGGCATGGAGAAGCGCATCGGCCGGCCGCTGGCGTCGAGCGCCGTGGCGGTCTCGATCCGGGCGCCGATCAGGCGGCACAGGCCGACGAAGTCCCGGATCGTGCAATGGTGGATGTTGGGGGTCTCCCACCAGGCATCCGGCATGATCTCGGTGACCGGCATCCGGCCGCGCAGGGCGAGCTCCGACCGGACCCGCCAATGCCCGAAATTCGGGAACGAGATGATCACCTGCCGGCCGATGCGCAGCAGGTGCTCCAGCACGATCCGGGGATTGCGGGTCGCCTGGATGGTCTGGGACAGCACGACCACGTCGAAGGCGTCGTCGGGGTAGTTCGCCAGGTCGGTGTCGGCGTCGCCCTGGATCACCGACAGGCCCCGGGCCAGGCAGGCATTCACCCCGTCGCGCGACAGCTCGATGCCCCGGCCGTCGATGCCGCGCCGGTCGCGCAGCAGCGCCAGCAGCGAGCCGTCGCCGCAGCCGATATCGAGCACCCGGGCGCCCGGCGGCACGAGGCCCAGGACGACGATGTGGTCGACCCGGGCGCCGTTGCCCTCGGCGGTGCGGGGCAGAGCGTCCGTGGTGTCCCAGGGCGCGCCGTGGGTGCGGCGGAGGGTGGGGTTGCTCACAGGCCGCGGGCCCGGGCGGCGGCGTCGATGAAGCCGCGGGCGGCGGAGAACATCGCCGGCTCGTCGAGCAGGAAGGCGTCGTGGCCCTTGTCGGTCTCGACCTCCACGAAGGCGACCGGCGCCGCGGCGGCGTTCAGCGCGTGCACGATCACCCGGGAATCGGCGGTGGGGAACAGCCAGTCGGAGGTGAACGAGATCACGCAGAACCGGGTCTTGATGCCCCGGAAGGCGTTGGCCAGCGCGCCGCCATGGTCCTCGGCGAGGTCGAAGTAATCCATCGCCCGGGTCAGGTAGAGATAGGCGTTGGCATCGAACCGCTCGACGAAGCTCAGGCCCTGGTGGCGCAGGTAGCTCTCGATCTGGAAGTCGGCGTTGAACGAGAAGGTCGGCGCCGAGCCGCCCTGGAACCGCCGGCCGAACTTCCGGTGCAAAGCCGGCTCGGACAGGTAGGTGATGTGCGCGCCCATCCGGGCGACGCCGAGCCCCTTCGACGGTCGCGTGCCCTCCTCGAGGTAGCGCCCGTCGGCCCAGGCCGGATCGGCCATGATCGCCTGCCGGCCGACCTCGTGGAACGCGATGTTCTGGGCCGAGTGGCGGGGGCCGGTGGCGATCGGCATCGCGGCGAAGACCCGGTCGGGGTACAGGGCCGCCCATTGCAGCACCTGCATCCCGCCCATCGAGCCGCCGATGCACAGGAACAGGTCGCGCACGCCGAGGCGCTCCAGCAGCATCGCCTGGGCCCGGACCATGTCGCGGATCGTCACCAGCGGGAAGTTCAGCCCGTAGGGCCGCCCGGTGGCGGGATCGATCGATGCCGGGCCGGTGGAGCCCATGCAGGACCCGATCACGTTCGAGCAGACGACGAAGTAGCGGTCGGTGTCCACCGGCTTGCCGGGGCCGACCAGGGTCTCCCACCAGCCCGGCTTGCCGGTGACCGGATGCGGATGGGCGAAATACTGGTCGCCGGTGAGCGCGTGGCAGATCAGCACCGCGTTGGTGCCCGCGGCGTTCAGGGTGCCGGCGGTCTGGTAGGCGATCTGGAAGGGGGCGAGCTCGACGCCGGCATCGGTCAGAAGCGGCGTGTCCGCGCCGAAGCGCATGACCAGGCTCTTGGGGTCGAGCGCCTGCGACGGCTCCGCCAGGCGCCCGGCCGTCTCGTCGATCGGGTCCGGCCGCAGCGCGGTCTCGGGTTGGGTATCCATGCGGGACTTGACGACCGTGTGTCGGCGATCCCGGTCCGCGGCAGGGAAGCGCGGGATCGCGTGACGCGCCGCACTCGCCCGACGCGGCCAGCGAGACCGGGAGGTAATGCTCAAGGGGACGAGCGTCAACGCAGGGACCGGTGCAAGAATGCCCAGTCCGCCCGGCTTGGCCCGGCCTGTCCGGCCTCAGGCCTGCGCTCCGCGGATCGCCCTACGGCGCGTCGCTCCGCGCGGGCGCCGTGGCAGGGGCCGTCCCGGTGGGCCCGAGAACGTCTCCCGCCGCCGTCACCACGGCTTCCACCGCGGAACCGGTCAGCTCCAGCCCGGTCTGGGCGGGCACGGCCTGCAGCACGCCTTCGAGGGCCGCATGCGCGGCCCAGGCCGCGCCTTCCAGGATGACACCAGCGATGAAGTCCATGATCCGTCCTCGTTTCTCGATGACGGGATCTAGGTCGATCAGCCACGCTTCGCGGTGCGCCGAGGCACGTCCCCGGGGTTCAGCCCGGCTCAGGCGATCGGGGCCGCCATCAAGGCCAGCCCGAGGGCCGGGAGCCCAAGCGCCAGGGCGGCGCGGGCGTCGAGCCGGTCGGCGCGGACGCCGCCCCGCCAGCTCCGGCTCGCGAGATTCTCGACGCAGAGCCCGGACAGGACGAGCGCGCAGCCGACGATCGCCTGGATCGAAATCATGGAAACCTCACCGAGCCGGCCGCACCACGGAATGCGGCCCAGGATCACGGCTGGGGAAGTGCGTATCGGGGCCGCAGGTTCCTCCGGAGGCCCATCCGGGACGCGGGTTGTGACTTCCGGGGCGATCAGCGGATCGCGACGGCGCAGGCGACGAACACCATGGCGGCCCCGACGGCGGTGATGCAGCCGTTCGACCAGGCCGAGGCCTCGGCCCGGCGCATCCGGCAATCCGCGGCCACGGAGGTGAGGATCCCGATCAGGAACAGGCTGCAGGGGATCAGGTCACCGGGCATATGGATCCGTCCAGGGGCATGTGGGGCGCGACGCGCCCGACGCGGCCCCTTCTCCGGATCAACAGGCCGAAACGTGGCGAGTGCCCCGCGGCATTTGCGCGTCGCCGCGGGGCGGGAGCTTCCGCCTCAGAGCGTGGCCGCGCCCGGCGGCGTGGCGAAATCCTCCGGGCCCATGTCGAGCAGGTCGTTGGGCGTCGCGGTCTTGTCGTAGGCCGCGCTGGCGGCCGCCTCGATCGCCGCCTGGTTTTTCGCGAACAGGTCGAGGGGGGCGAGGTCGGCCCCGCCGAAATGCTGGCGCAGCACCGGGATCGGCACGTCGATCCCGATCACCCGCTCGCCGTTGGTCATGGCGAACCGGATCAGGCTGTCGTCGGCGGGCAGGATATGGGCGCCGCCATCCAGGTAGCGTGTGAGGGGCATGGGATCCGTCCTTGTCGCAAGCGGGATCCGGGGGAACATAGCGAAGCTCCCCCGACCAACCAGGGCGTGTCCAATCCCGGCAGGCACTTAAACCTCGAGGTGCAGCCTCTGCCCTCCGGCTTCACCCAAGGAGGAAATGCTGTAGACGGACCCGGCAAACGAAACTCCCGCCCGCGCATCCGAGTCGCAGAGCCATGTCCGCCCCCAAACCCGTCCGCCCGGAACCGCGCCCCGGAATCCTGGCGATCGACACCTACGTGCCCGGCAAGAGCGGGCGGCCCGGCGGCGGCAAGGTCCACAAGCTCTCGTCCAACGAGACGCCGCTGGGGCCGAGCCCGGCGGCGCTGGCGGCGCTGCACGAGGCCACCGCCAAGCTGGAGACCTACCCGGACGGGCGGGCGACGGTTCTGCGCACGGCCATCGCCAAGCGCTACGGACTCGATCCCGAGCGGATCGTCTGCGGCGCCGGCTCCGACGAGCTGCTCTCGCTGCTGGCCTACGCCTATGGCGGCCCGGGCACCGAGGGCATCTATTCCGAGCACGGGTTCCTGGTCTACCGGATCGCGATCCTGGCCTCCGGCGCGACGCCCGTGGTGGCGCCCGAGCGCGACTACACCACCGATGTCGACGCGATCCTGGCCCGGGTCACCGAGCGGACCCGGATCGTCTACGTCACCAACCCGAGCAACCCGACCGGCACCTACCTGCCGTTCGACGAGATCCGCCGCCTGCACGCCGCCCTGCCGGCAAACGTGCTGCTGGTGATCGACGGCGCCTACGCCGAATACGTGCGGGCGAACGACTACTCGGCCGGGCTCGAACTCGCGCTCGAAGCCGAGAACGTCGTGATGACCCGGACCTTCTCGAAGATCTACGGCCTCGCCGCCGTGCGGATCGGCTGGATGCTGGCCCCGGCCCACGTGGCGGATTCGGTCAACCGCATCCGGGGGCCGTTCAACGTCTCCGGCCCGGCCATCGCGGCCGGCGCGGCCGCCATCGCCGACGAGGCGCACATGGCAGCCGCTGCCGCCCACAACGCCGAGTGGCTGCCCAAGCTCACCGACGGCGCCCGGGCGCTCGGCCTGAAAGTGACGCCGAGCGTCGCCAATTTCGTGCTGATCCACTTCCCCGACGAACCGGGGCGCTCGGCCGCCGACGCCGACGCCTTCCTCACCGAGCGCGGGCTGATCACCCGCCGGGTCAGCGCCTACGGCCTGCCCAACGCCCTGCGGGTGACGGTGGCGGGGGCCGAGGCGAACACCGCCTTCCTGGCGGCGCTCGGCGACTTCGTGCGGGGCGCGCATGCCGGAGGGGATTTTGCCTGAGGCAGCGACCCCGCCCATCGGGCGCCTCACCATCGTCGGGCTCGGTCTGATCGGCTCCTCGATCGCCCGGGCCGCCCGCCGCTACAATCTCGCCGGCACGATCGTCGCCCTGGACCGGGACGCGGCCGTGCGCGAACGGGTCGCCGAGCTCGGCATCGCCGATGTCGTCACCGGCGATCCGCGGGAGGGCGCCTCCGAGACCGACCTGGTGATCCTGTGCGTGCCGGTCGGCGCCATCGGGGCGGCGGCGGCCGAGCTGGCGCCGTACCTGAAGCCCGGTGCGATCGTGTCGGATGTCGGCTCGGTCAAGGGCGCCGTGGTGGCCGCGATCCGGCCGCACCTGCCGGAGGGCGTCGCTTTGGTTCCCGGCCACCCGATCGCCGGCACCGAGTTCTCGGGGCCGGATGCGGGCTTCGCGACCCTGTTCCAGAACCGCTGGTGCATCCTGACGCCCCCCGAGGGCACCGACCCCGCGGCGGTGGAGCGGGTCCGGGCCCTGTGGGAGGGCATGGGCGCCAATGTCGAGACCATGAGCGCCGAGCACCACGACCACGTTCTGGCGATCACCAGCCACCTGCCGCACCTGATCGCCTACAACATCGTCGGCACCGCCGCGGACCTCGAATCCGCGACCCAGTCCGAGGTGATCAAATTCTCGGCCAGCGGATTTCGCGATTTCACCCGCATCGCCGCCTCCGACCCGACCATGTGGCGGGACATCTTCCTCAACAACCGTGAGGCGGTGCTGGAGATGCTCGGCCGGTTCAACGAGGACCTCTCGGCGCTGGCCAAGGCGGTCCGCTGGGGCGATGGCGACGCGCTCCACGCGATGTTCACCCGCACCCGGGCGATCCGGCGCAGCATCGTAGCCCAGGGCCAGGAGACCGCCGCCCCCGATTTCGGCCGCCCGCGGCCGCCGGAGGAGTAAGGCGACAGAGGGCTTCTCTAATTCACCCCCTCATCCTGAGGCGCCGGAGCGCATCAGAGGCCTCGAAGGAGCCCTCCAGGGATCGCGCGGCGGGCTGGAGGCCTCCTTCGAGGCTCGTTCGCGCTCGCACCTCAGGATGAGGGTGTTGGTGGGATGGACGGTGCCGGAGGCCGGCTCACCAGCACCGGCTCCGGCACCGTCCATTCCGGAAACAGCTGCTTCAGCGCCTCCAGCTTCGGCGTCGTTGACGGCGCTGTAGGGATGGCCCGGGTGCTGGGCCATGAAGTCCCGGTGGTAGCCCTCCGCCGGGTTAGAACGTCGTGCCCGGCTCGATCCAGGTGGCGATCGGCCGGGCTTCGGGATGCGGGGTGAGCCCGGGCGCGATGCCAAACGGTCCAGTGTCGGGGCCCAGCAGCCCCGGCTCGTGGGACGACTGCCGGGACGATGATGCAAGCTATCGCGCAGAGATCGGACTGCGCGGGCGGTAGTCCTTAGAAACCTATAAAGTTAGCAGGATTGATTTTTTATACAATTTTCTGCATTATAAAACTGGTTCGATTATACCGTATACCGGTACAGGGATTGTCCCTCATGAGCGGCACCAGGAAGCCGGGGACCCAGACCTTGCTGACGCTCGCCGACATTCTCGGCATCCCGGTCGACCGCTTTTTCGACGGCGAGAGCGGCTCGCCCGCCACCGCCGACATGCAGGAATGCCTGCGCCTCTGGTCCTGTATCAGGACCGACGCGGGCCGGGAACGCGCCCTCACCGCCCTGCGCGCCATCATCGCGAGCGAGCAGCGGTAAGCGGTGCGAGCGCTGGTCGAGCGCGCGGTTCCGTCTGCGGATGCGGGCCGCGACTGACGCGCGCCTTCCCTCCCCCGGAGAGGAGGGAGATGCGCCGGGATCGGATGCGTGACCATCCCACCCCGCGCTGCGAACGCCCGGCTCCCTACCGCGCGCCGCGGTGCAGATCCCCGTCGATCAGCAGGGCGCTGCGGCCGTCCAGGCGGGAGCGGTAGACCTGCAGGTTCTCCATCACCCGCTGCACGTAGTTGCGGGTCTCGGTGAACGGGATGCGCTCGACCCAGTCGATCACGTCCACGTCGCCCTTGCGCGGGTCGCCGTAGGCGTCGATCCACTTCTTCACGTTGCCGCCGCCGGCATTGTAGGAGGCGAAGGCGAGGACGTAGGAGCCGCGCCAATCCTCCATCAGCTCGCCGAGATGGGCCTGGCCGAGCTTGGCGCAATAGGCCGGGTCGCTGGTCAGGCGGTCGACGTCGAAGGACGTGGCGACCCGGCGGGCGGTGCGCTGGGCGGTGGCCGGCATCATCTGCATCAGGCCGCGGGCGCCGACCCCGGACTGGGCCCGGGGGTCGAACTGGCTCTCCTGCCGGGCGATGGCGTAGACCATGGCCCGCTCGACCTGGGGCACCGCCGTGAAGGTCTCGTAGGCCGGGATCCCGATGGTCGGGTAGGCGTGGGCGTCGAGCGGCAGGCCGCGCTGCACCGCGAGCTTGCCGATCGCCACCAGGGCGCGGGCATCCTTCATCTCGGTGGCGAGGTCACCGAGCGCCTGGATCTCGCGCGGGTCGGTGAGGTCCCGGGCGGCGTCGATGTAGAGCGGCAGCGCCAGGTCCTTGAGCCCGGCCTCGCCGAGCATGCGCAGCGCCCGGATGTAGAGCCTGTCCTCGAAGGCCTGCCGCTCGACGCCCTCGAGATCGGCCGGCGCGCGCAGCGGCAGGCTGGTCTGGCCGAGCCGGGCCCGGGCGACCTGGCCGTAATAGGCGATCGGCTGCAGGGCGGCCCGCTCGTAGAAGCCCTTGGCCGCCTCGCGCTGGCCCAGCGCCTCGGCCGCCCGGCCCTGCCAATAGGCGGCCCGCGCCAGCGAGACCGGGCTCTCCGCGATGGTCGCCATCTGGGCGAAATGCTGCGCGGCGCTCGCCGGGTCGCCGGCGAATCGCAGGGCGATCCAGCCGGCGTGGAACTCGGCCTCGAGGCGCTTCTCGGGGGTGCGCGCGGCATGGCCGCTCGCCACCGCGAAGGCGGTCTTGGCGTTGCCGAGGTCGAGGAGCTTGCGCGCCACGATCCGGCGCTCGATCCACCACTCGTCGCCGTCGACCAGCACGTCCGGGTTGGTGGGCGCCGCGGCCAGGATCGCGGCGGCCTCCTCGGGCTTGTCGGCCCGGCGGAAAAACTGCGCCCGGGAGAAGATGTAGGAGGCGTCGCCCCGCAGGGAGGGCGG
The DNA here is from genome assembly GCF_000272495.1 of Methylobacterium sp. GXF4. NCBI lineage: Bacteria > Pseudomonadati > Pseudomonadota > Alphaproteobacteria > Hyphomicrobiales > Methylobacteriaceae > Methylobacterium > Methylobacterium sp. GXF4. The sequence goes on from NZ_AKFK01000021.1 coordinate 8,070, forward strand.
CACCGCGGCGAGCGCGGCCGGCGCGCCGGTCTTGTCCTCCACGGCCCGGCGGGCGCGCACGAGGCTGGCATAAGCGCCGCCCGCATAGCCCGCCGCCCGGCCGGCGCTCTCCCAATCGTCCTTCAGGAGCGCCCGCTCCATCCGGTAACGGTGGTCGATCCGGGTGAGCACGCCCGGGAACGCGTCCTGGACCTTGGCCTCGAGGCTCTTGCCGAAGGTCTCGGTGCGCCACAGGTCGCGCACGATCTCGGCGGCGTCGGTGTCGTAGCCGTCGGCCCGGAGCGCCAGCGCCAGGGCGAACTTGCCCGGCGCGCTCACCGGCTTGGCGGTGGCGAAATAGGCTCGGACCACGGCCGGAGGCTTGCGCTCGGAGAGCAGGGCCTCCTCGGCCCGGCGGCGCAGCAGCGGGCCGGCCGGCCAGGTCGGGTTGGCGCGGGTGAAGGCGACGGTGCGGGCGAAGCCGATGCCGGCGCCCGCGCGGATCGCCACCCATTCGAGCAGCGCCCTCGCGGCGGGATCGGTGAAGCCGTCGCGCATCCGGTCGCCGTCGGCGACCCGGCCCTTGCGGTAGAGGTCGATGGCGCCGCGCAGCAGCGTCGGATCGGTGTCCCCCGAGATCTTGGGCTTGCCCGGGTCCGGGACCTCGGGCACCGGCGCGGCCGGCGTCAGCGCGGCGTCGGGGAGCGGGAAGACCACGGGGGCGTCGGGATCGGCCGAGGCGTAGGCGGTGGCCGCCGCCGGGATCTTGCCCGCGGCCTCCTCGCCCCGGTCGGAGCCCTTGGCGGTCTGGGCCGGGTCGAGCTTGAGGGCGTCGGCGGTGACCGGATCGGCGACCGCCTCGGCCTCGGTGCTCCGGGTCTGGGCCGGGGACAGAGCGGCGTCGCTCGCGGGCGGCGTCGGCTGCGAGGCCGGCGCGTCGGTGCCGACCTGGCCGGCGAGCGCGACCCCGAGGGTCGTGACCAGAGCCGCCGCCGCCAGGGGCGTGCGCGTCGAGGCCAGCGCGCGGATCACGGGACCTCGGATCGACTGGGCTCGGATCACGTTTCCCCCCTTCTCGCGACCGGAGTGGAAAGAAATGAAGATCGGCGCGGGGGCATTAAGAACCCGTAAACCCTCGCCACGATCTGTTTGCGCACCGTGGCGCGACCGCCTATGTCTGCCCGTCCGCGGCCGAACGGCGCGCGGGACGCACGGCGCCGAGAGCGCCGCGACCAGCCCATCCGCCGAGACCCCAGCTGAGCCTCTTTGGGACGCCTGAGATGACCGAGATGACCGGGAGCCGCCTGCGGGGCTCGCTCACCGCGCTTGTGACGCCGTTCCGCGACGGCGCCTTCGACGAGGCCGCGTTCCGGAAATTCGTGCGCTGGCAGATCGAGCAGGGCAGCCACGGCCTCGTGCCGACCGGAACCACCGGCGAGAGCCCCACCCTGACCCATTCCGAGCACGACCGGGTGGTCGAGGCCTGCATCGACGAGGCCGGTGGGCGCGTGCCCGTGGTGGCGGGGGCGGGCTCCAACTCCACCGCCGAGGCGGTGGCCCGGGCGCGCCACGCCGAGCGGGCCGGCGCCGACGCCGTGCTGGTGGTCACGCCCTATTACAACAAGCCGACGCAAGAGGGACTCTACGCCCACTTCAAGGCCGTCAACGACGCGGTCGGCATTCCGATCATCATCTACAACATCCCGCCGCGCTCCGTCGTCGACATGAGTGTCGAGACGATGGCCCGGCTCTTCGAATTGAAGAACATCGCCGGCGTGAAGGACGCGACCGCCAAGATCGACCGCGTCAGCCAGCAGCGACAGGCCATGGGGGCGAACTTCCTCCAGCTTTCGGGCGAAGATGCGACGGCGCTCGGCTACAACGCCCAGGGCGGCCACGGCTGCATCTCGGTGGTGGCCAACGTGGCGCCGCGCCTCTGCGCCGACCTGCAGGAGGCCTCGCTCGCCGGCGACTACGCCAAGGCGCTGGCCCTGCAGGATCGGCTGTTCCCCCTGCAAAGCGGGCTGTTCGCGGAGGCCAATCCGGGCCCGACCAAGTACGCGCTGGCCAAGCTCGGCCATATGACCGAGGACCTGCGCCTGCCGCTGGTGCCGGTCTCGAACGCGACCCGGGCGATCGTCGACGCGGCCTTGCGCCACGCCGGTCTGCTCGAAGGCTGAGGAGAGTCACACACACATGGCCCCGAAACCGGAGCCCAGTCGGCGCGTCGTCGCCGACAACCGTGCCGCGCGCTTCCACTACACGATCGAGGACACGCTTGAGGCCGGCATCGCCCTGACCGGCACCGAGGTGAAGTCCCTGCGCGGCGGCAAGGCGACGATCGGCGAGGCCTATGCCGGCCCCTCCGGCACCGACCTGATGCTGTTCAACGCCTATATCCCGGAATATCTGGAGGCGAACCGCTTCAACCACGAGCCGAAGCGCCCGCGCCGCCTGCTGCTGCACCGCCGCCAGATCAACAAGCTGATCGGCGCCACCCAGCGCCAGGGCTACACGGTGGTGCCGCTGAAGATCTACTTCAACGACAAGGGCCGGGCGAAGATCGAGCTCGGCCTGGGCAAGGGCAAGCAGGCCCACGACAAGCGGGAGGCCGCCAAGGAGCGCGACTGGCAGCGCGACCGGGCGCGGCTGCTGCGGGACCGGGGGTAGGGTTTCGGGCGGCCAAGCGGCTCAAGTTCGGGAGCGGGCGCGTTCGAGGCGGCTTCGCGCCGTTGAGTCGCTCGCTTCCTGCAGCAGGGCGTCCCAGTCGTCGGGTGGCTTCCCGGAACGCAGCATCTTCTGAAAGACCGCATAGGCGTCCGATCGGCTGCCGTAGGCGCGGCGCGTCTGATCGTCGTTCACCCAGGCCAGCACGATCACCCTGCGGCCGGCCGCTTCCTTGTATCGGAAGAACAGCCGGTATTGCTGAAGGAATTTCGCGCGGAACCAGTGCTTGTGCTTGGCGCCGAGTGTGTCGCCTTGACGATACTCCGGCCGGGTTGGATCCGTGGGAATGGCGCCGAAGGCGACCCTCAGGACCGCGGCCAGCAGCTTCGCAGCCCGCGTGTTTCGATATCCGTCTGGATCTCTTGCCCTGGCCTCCTCGACCCGAGAGACGAGGTCTTCCAGCTGGTCGAGGAACAGAGGATGCGCGTAGATCGCCCAGCCGTTCGCGATCAGCGGTGCGTCGGTCAAGTGCCGTCACTCGGCAGAGCGCTATTCAGATCGACCTCGACGCCGTCAACCAGGCTCGTGGCGCGCCGATACAGGTCCTGGGAAATCGGCTGGATAGCCTGCGGCCGCGCCTCGATGTCCCGTTCCAGCAAGGTCAGGAACGGGCCCAGTGCCGGATCATCCTCGGCCCGCGGATCATCCGCCTTCGCGACGGTGATCGTGCCGTCGGCCAACCTGCGGAACACGATAGGGCCGGCCTTGTTCAGCCCCAGCATCCGCCGGATCGCAGCCGGTACAGTCGTCTGACCCCGGGCTGTGACCGTGGCGGGGATCTCCAGAACCTCGGCCACCTTCGCCATCGCGCGCTCCGAATCCCTGCCAAAAAGAGTAATGCATTTGCATTGCGGATCAACCCGTCAGGGCGCTCGCCTTGGAGCTTGAGCGACGCCAGCGGGCATCCACATCGTAGAGAAGCGATTCACCTTCGGCCCGCGGCGCTCTAGGCTCGCGCGATCCGAGGAGCCGCCCATGCAGCCCAGTCCCGACGCCTTGCCCGCCGACCTCCCCGCCCCCGTGGATGACGGTGCGGCCGATCACCTGCGCGGGATGACGCTGCCCGACGTGGCGCTGACGGCGACCGACGGCACGACCGTGTCGCTCGCGCGCCTGACCGGTCGCACGGTCGCTTATGCCTACCCCCGCACCGGCGAGCCGGGACAGCCGGCCCTGACGCCGGATTGGGACGCGATTCCGGGCGCCCGGGGCTGCACCCCGCAGGCCTGCGATTTCCGGGATCACCATGCCGCCCTGCGGGGGCGCGGCGTCGCCCAGGTCTACGGCCTCTCGACCCAGACCAGCGTTTACCAGCGGGAGGCGGCCGAGCGGCTGCGCCTCACCTTCCCGCTGCTCGCCGATCCGCACCGGGCCTTTACGATGGCCGCGCGCCTGCCGGTCTTCCAGGCGGGCGGGCAAGTTCTGATGCGCCGCCTCACCCTGGTGATCGATGACGGCGTCGTCAGCCAGGTTTTCTACCCGGTCTTCCCCGCCGATCGCAGCGCGCAGCAGGTGATCGACTGGCTCGACGGCAGCGCCTGACGCTTGGCCCCAGTCTCAGCCCTCTTCGGATTCCGGCTGGCGGATGCCGTAGCGGTTCTCGAGGGCCGGGCTCGGGCGGGCTTCGCCGCGGTAGCGGCTGGCGGTCTCGCCGGCAGCCCGGACCGGGCGCTCGCTCGGCTCGCGGCCGATGCGGTTCGAGAGGCTCGCGAGATCCACGAACTCGTCGGCCTGCCGCCGCAACTCGTCGGAGATCATCGCCGGCTGGGTCTGGATGGTGGAGATCACCGTCACCTTGACGCCGCGCCGCTGCATCGCCTCGACCAGCGAGCGGAAGTCGCCGTCGCCGGAGAACAGCACCATGTGGTCGATATGCGGGCTGAGCTCGAGGGCGTCGATCGCCAGCTCGATATCCATGTTACCCTTGTACTTGCGCCGGCCCATCGAGTCCGTGAACTCCTTCACGGGCTTGGTCACGACGCGGTAGCCGTTGTAATCCAGCCAATCGATCAGCGGCCGGATCGAGGAATATTCCTGATCCTCGATCATCGCGGTGTAGTAGAACGCGCGCAGCAGGTTGTCGCGAGCCTGAAATTCCTTGAGCAGCTTCTTGTAGTCAATATCGAAGCCGAGGGCCTTGGTGGTCGCGTAGAGGTTGGCGCCGTCGATGAAGAGGGCGCTGCGCTGCGGTGCTGCCATGGATGAGTCGAATCCTGAAAGAATATGGGTTGCCGGAAATCGTGTGCTGAAACGGCTGCTCGAAATCCGGGCGGAAAACCCAGGCCGTATCGTCGTGAACGAATGACGAGATAGAAAGAAATCCGGGACGGAAAAGCGTGGTCCCCTTCCGGGGTGACCGTCGCCCGGGCGTTTCAACCATTCGGGCGAAACACAGCCCTGTCAAGTCAACCGGAAGGAATGCGGCTGTCGATAGCGCGGTTTCCCTGGGACGTCGAGAAAAAAGTCGTATCGCGACGTATCGCGCCGAGTCCTTGGGATGAAAGACCTGAGTTGATCCGATAAACCTTAGGTCTATTGGGTGTTCGAGCGACCGGTCATCTTGCGCGCGCCCGATCGCCTCGCTGTTGGGCCCTTGCGATCAGGCGGGCTGGCGCTGTCCCGGGATCCGATCCGGCGGCCGGGCACCCTAGCCGTTCACGCGCTCGACGCTGTTGACCGGGCGCTTGCCGCGCAGCTCCGCGATGATCGCGGTCAGGTGCTGGAGATCCCAGACCGACAGGTCGATGGTGATGTCGGTGAAGTCCTGGGTGCGGCGCTTCATCGAGATGTTGTCGATATTGCCGTCGTGGTCGGCGATCACCTGGGCGATCTGGGCGAACACGCCGGGCTCGTTGATCGACTTCAGCGCCAGCCGGGCCGGGAACCGCTCGCTGCCCGAGGCCTCGGTGTCCCAGCGGACGTCGAGCCAGCGCTCGGGCTCGTTGTCGAAGGCCGCGAGCGCCGCCGACTGGATCGGGTAGACGGTGACGCCGACGCCCGGGGTCAGGATGCCGACGATCCGGTCGCCCGGGACGGCGCCGCCGTTCGGCGCGAAGGTCACCGGCAGGTCGCCTGTGAGGCCGCGGATCGGGATCGCGTCGCTGCGGTCCTCGGCCTTGCCCTCGGCGCCCGGGAAAGTCAGCCGCATGGTCTGGTCGGCCGAGCGCACGAGGCGGCCGGCGCCGTTCAGCGCGCCCTGCGGCGTCGACGGCCGGCGCTCGTCGCGATGGTCGGGATAGACCGCCCGCACCACGTCGCCGGAGAACATCTCGCCGCGCCCGACCGCCGCGAACACGTCCTCGGTGGTGGCCCGGGCGAGCCGCGGCAGGGCGCCCCGCAGCTTGTCCTCGGAGAAGGTCTTGGCGGCGCGCTCGAAGGCGCGGTCCAGGATCTGGCGGCCGAGCCCGGCATATTGCCGGCGCACCGCTGCCCGGGTCGCCCGCCGGATCGCCGCCCGGGCCTTGCCGGTCACCACCAGGGATTCCCAGGCGGCCGGCGGCGAGGCCCCGTCCGAGCGGCTGATCTCGACCTCGTCGCCGTTGGCGAGCTCGTGCAGCAGCGGCGCCATCCGGCCGTTGATCTTGGCGCCCACCGCCGAATTGCCGACATCGGTGTGCACCGCGTAGGCGAAGTCGATCGGCGTCGCCCCCCGCGGCAGGGCGATCAGCCGGCCCTTCGGGGTGAAGCAAAACACCTGGTCCTGGAACAGCTCCAGCTTGGTGTGCTCCAGGAACTCCTCGGGGCTGTCGCCCTCGGCCAGGAGCTCGATGGTCCGGCGCAGCCATTGATAGGCGCCGCTCTCGGCCGCGAGCTTGGGATGCACGCTGCCCTCGCGGGCCGGCTCCTTGGCCGAATCGATCCCGAGTTCCTTGTAATGGGCGTGGGCGGCGATACCGTACTCGGCGATGTCGTCCATCGCCCGGGTGCGGATCTGCAACTCGACGCGCTGGCTCTTCGGCCCGATCACCGTGGTGTGGATCGAGCGGTAATCGTTCTGCTTCGGGGTCGAGATGTAGTCCTTGTACCGGCCCGGCACCATCGGCCAGCTGGTATGGACGATCCCGAGCGCGGCGTAGCAATCCTGGACCGTGTCCACGATCACCCGGAAGCCGAAGATGTCGGACAGCTGCTCGAAGGCGACCGACTTGCGCTCCATCTTCGACCAGATCGAGAACGGCCGCTTCTGCCGGCCGCTGACCTCGGCGGTGATGCCCTGGGCGGAGAGCTTTTCCGTCAGCACCTGCGCGATGGTCTCGACCACCCGCTCGGACTTGGCGGTGAGGCGGGCGAGCCGCTGGGTGATGGTGGCGTAGACCTCCGGCTCGATGTTGCGGAAGGCCAGGTCCTCCAGCTCCTCGCGCAGCTCCTGCATGCCCATCCGGCCGGCGAGCGGCGCGTAGATGTCCAGGGTCTCCTGCGCGATGCGGTGGCGCTTGTCCTCCCGCATGTGCTGGAGCGTGCGCATGTTGTGCAGGCGGTCGGCCAGCTTGACCAGCAGCACGCGCACATCCGCGGCGACCGCCAGCAGCAGCTTGCGGAAATTCTCGCCCTGGGCGGCCTGCTTGGAGACGAGGTCGAGCCGCTTCAGCTTCGTCAGGCCGTCGACCAGCGCGCCGATCTCCGGCCCGAACAGCCGGCGGATCTCCTCCAGCGTCGCCTCGGTATCCTCCACGGTGTCGTGCAGGACCGCGGCCACGATGGTGGCGTCGTCGAGATGCAGGTCGGTGAGGATCGCGGCGACTTCGAGGGGATGCGCGAAGAATGGATCGCCCGAGGCGCGCTTCTGCGTGCCGTGCGCCTGCATGGCGTAGACATAGGCCCGGTTGAGCAAGGCCTCGTCGGCGGCCGGGTTGTAGCGCTTGACCCGCTCGACGAGCTCGTACTGGCGCATCATCCGCCGGGCCGTCGTCGGTTCCTGGATGGCGCGCGGGGTCGGGGTCACGTCCGACTCTCCCGCAACGGGCGTGCCCGCGCCAGCCCCCGGCGGCGGAAAAGCGCCGGTTGCGACCGTATCGCCGTCCGAACGAGAGAACCCGGCGTCTCCGCCGGGTCCGGTCTCGTTCAAGTCGTGATCATCCAGACCCACGTCGTGCGGCTCGCTCGGTGGCTTACTCGCCCTCGTCGTCGGTCTCGACCGGCGGAGCGAGGTTCTCGAGGCCGCGCAGCAGGTCCTCCTCGCTCATGCGGTCGAACTGGACCGCCGAATCATCGCTGGAGGATTGCGGGGCCACGGCGGCGGCGGCCGGCGAGCTCGACAGCAGCGGCACGGTCTCGGCCTCCGGCTCGTCCACCTCGACGTATTTCTGCATCGAGTGGATCAGCTGCTCCTTGAGGTCGTCGGCCGTGATCGTCTCGTCGCCGATCTCGCGCAGGGCCACGACCGGGTTCTTGTCGCGGTCGCGGTCGATGGTCAGCGGGGCGCCGGCGGCCAGCAGGCGCGCCCGGTGGCTCGCCAGCAGCACCAGCTCGAACCGGTTCTCGACCTTCTCGATGCAGTCTTCGACGGTGACGCGCGCCATGCGGGGCGGCTCCTCAGCTTAAGCGACGGGTGATGTCGGGTGTGGCCTCACTCTACACGGAATGCCGTTGTGCAACAAGCACAGCGGGTTGCGCCCGGCGCGCGTCTGGCGGGCGGTGGCCGGGGCGGCGGGCCTCGCGGATTGTGCGACGCATTGTTGACACTCGCGCCCTCGGGTGCGAGTGCGCGCCGCGCAATCCAGAATTCCGGCCGACAGGGGCCGCGTGTCGCACGGCGACCGCGACGAGACGAGAGCGACAGGACCGACCATGCGCGCACTCATCTTTCCCGGCCAGGGCAGCCAGGCGGTCGGCATGGCCAAGGGGCTGGCGGAGGAATTCCCCCAGGCGAAGGCCGTGCTCGACGAAGTCGACGACGCCCTGTCCCAGCCGCTCTCCCGGCTGATGGCCGAGGGGCCGGTGGAGGAGCTGACCCTCACGGCCAACGCCCAGCCGGCGCTGATGGCGGCGAGCCTCGCGGCCCTGCGGGTGCTCGAGGCCGAGCGCGGCCTGGACCTCGCCCGGGACGTGTCCTGCGTGGCCGGGCATTCGCTCGGCGAATACGCGGCGCTCGCGGCCGCCGGCAGCCTGTCGATCGCGGACGCGGCCCGGCTGCTGCGCCTGCGCGGCGAGGCCATGCAGGCGGCGGTGGCCCCGGGCGTCGGCGCGATGGCGGCCCTGATCGGCACCGATGTCGAGGCCGCGCGCGGCATCGCCGAGGCGGCCTCGCTCGAATCCGGCGGCGCGGTCTGCGACGTCGCCAACGACAATGGCGGCGGCCAGGTGGTGCTGTCGGGGGACCGGGCCGCGGTGGAGCGCGCGGTCGGCATCGCCACGGAGCGCGGGGTCAAGCGCGCCGTGATGCTCAACGTCTCCGCCCCGTTCCATTGCCGGCTGATGGCGCCCGCCGCCGACGCGATGGCGGCGGCCCTGGCCAAGGTCGACCTGAAGGCGCCCCGGGTGACGCTCTACGCCAACGTCACGGCCGCCCCGGTGGCCGAGCCCGAGGCGATCCGGGCGGCCCTGGTCGAGCAGGTCACCGGCACCGTCCGCTGGCGCGAGAGCGTCGCCGCCATGGCGGGCGCGGGGGTGGACCAGTTCTACGAGCTCGGCGCCGGCAAGGTGCTCACCGGCCTGGTCAAGCGCATCGCGCCTCAGGCGCGGGCCACGGCGATCGGCACGCCCGCGGACGTGGCGGCCTTCGCGCTCTAACGTATAGGGGATACCCGCATGTTCGATCTCACCGGCCGGAAAGCCCTCGTGACCGGCGCCACCGGCGGCCTCGGCCAGGCGATCGCCCGGGCGCTGCACGCCCAGGGCGCCACCGTGGCGCTCTCGGGTACGAAGCCGGCGGCGCTGGAGGCCTTTGCGGCGGAACTCGGCGAGCGGGCGAGCCCGGTGGCGGCCGACCTCTCCGACAAGGATTCGGTCGAGGGCCTGGTCCCGGCCGCCGAGGCGGCGATCGGGCCCCTCGACATCCTGGTCAACAATGCCGGCATCACCCGGGACAACCTGTTCATGCGGATGAAGGACGACGAGTGGGAGCAGGTGCTCGCCGTCAACCTCACCGCCGCCTTCCGGCTCTCGCGGGCGGCCGTGAAGGGCATGATGCGCCGCCGCTCCGGGCGGATCGTCAATATCGGCTCGGTGGTGGGCTCGACCGGCAATCCCGGCCAGGGCAACTACGCCGCCGCCAAGGCGGGGCTGGTCGGCATGACCAAGGCGCTCGCCGCCGAGGTCGCCTCGCGCGGGATCACGGTCAACTGCATCGCGCCGGGCTTCATCAGCTCGCCGATGACCGACGCGCTCAACGAGAAGCAGCGCGAGGGCATCCTGGCCCGGGTGCCGGCCGGGCGGCTCGGCGAGGGCGCGGAGGTCGCCGCCGCCTGCATCTACCTGTCGTCGGCGGAGGCCGCCTACGTCACCGGCCACACCCTGCACGTGAACGGCGGCATGGCGATGTTCTAGGCCCTAACACCCCCGTCCGACACGCGCGTGCCACACCCGTGAAGGGAATCTGAACGGCTCTCGCCAGGGCGGGAACCCTGTGCTACCACGCCCCGCAGCCGTACAGGGGGTTGACGGTTCAGCGGGTTTTCAGTCCAAGGCCCCCCGGCGGGGCCGTCCCGGTTCACCTCGAAACACGCGCGATCGACACCGGCCCGCCAACAAGCCCGAAGGGGCGCGGCGCGGCCACGGCACCACCCCGAGACGACTGACAGACCAAAAGGACGAGGACGGAAGACCGATGAGCGATATCGCTGAGCGCGTGAAGAAGATCGTCGTCGAGCACCTGGGCGTCGAGCCCGAGAAGGTGGTCGAGAGCGCCAACTTCATCGACGACCTCGGTGCCGACAGCCTCGACACGGTCGAGCTGGTCATGGCCTTCGAGGAGGAATTCAACGTCGAGATCCCGGACGACGCCGCCGAGACCATCCAGACGGTCGGCGACGCGGTGAAGTTCCTGGAGAAGAACTCGGCCGCCTGAGGCGCCGGATTCGGTTTCACGCGGCGCGGGTGAGGCGAAGCAGCCCCCGCGCCGTTCTGCGTTTCGCGGTCGGGCGGGCACGGATCCGGCCGCAATCGGTTGTTCAAGATGCGCTCCGGTGGCAAGCCGGCGTCGATGGCGGCGGGGCGCGCTTCCCAAGACGGTCTTGAGACGGGACAGGTAGCATGCGGCGGGTGGTGGTCACGGGTCTGGGGATGGTCACGCCGCTCGGCAGCGGGGTGCAGCACACCTGGAGCCGGCTGATCGCGGGCGACAGCGGCGCCGGCCCGATCCGGGGCTTCGAATCCGCCGACCTGCCCTGCCGGGTCGCTGCGCAGGTCCCCTTCGGCGACGGCACCGACGGCACCTTCAACCCCGACGCGGTGATGGAGCCCAAGGAGCAGCGCAAGGTCGATCCGTTCATCGTCTACGCGATGGCGGCGGCCGACGAGGCCCTGAAGGACGCGAACTGGCTGCCCAAGAGCCACGAGGACCAGTGCGCAACCGGCGTGCTGATCGGCTCCGGCATCGGCGGCATCGGCGGCATCTACGACGCCTCGGTCACCCTTCACGAGAAGGGCCCGCGCCGGATCTCGCCGTTCTTCATCCCGGGCCGGATCATCAACCTCGCCTCCGGCCAGGTCTCGATCGCCTACGGGCTCAAGGGCCCGAACAACGCCGTGGTCACGGCCTGCTCCACCGGCGCCCACGCCATCGGCGACGCGAGCCGCCTCGTGGCGCTGGGCGACGCCGACGTGATGGTGGCGGGCGGGGCCGAATCGCCGGTCAACCGCCTCTCGATCGCCGGCTTCTCCGCCTGCCGGGCGCTGACCACCGGCTTCAACGACACCCCGGAAAAGGCCTCCCGCCCCTACGACCGCGACCGCGACGGCTTCCTCATGGGCGAGGGCGCCGGCATCGTCGTGCTGGAGGAATACGAGCACGCCAAGGCCCGCGGCGCCAAGATCTACGCCGAGGTGGTCGGCTACGGCCTCTCGGGCGACGCCTACCACATCACCTCCCCGTCCCCGGACGGCGACGGCGCCTTCCGCTGCATGAGCGCCGCGGTGAAGCGCGCTGGCATCTCCCCGGCCGAGATCGGCTACATCAACGCCCACGGCACCTCGACGCCCATGGGCGACGAGCTGGAGCTGAAGGCCGTGGAGCGCCTGCTGGGCGACGCCGCCGCCAACGCGACCATGTCGTCGACCAAGAGCTCGATCGGCCATCTGCTCGGCGCCGCCGGCTCGGTCGAGGCGATCTTTTCGATCCTCGTCCTGCGCGACGGCGTGATCCCGCCGACCCTCAACCTCGACAACCCCTCCGTCCAGACCAAGATCGACCTCGTGCCGTTCGAGGCGAAGCGCAAGCAAGTGGACGTGGTGCTGTCGAATTCGTTCGGGTTTGGCGGGACGAATGCCAGCTTGGTAATGCGGCGGGTCGCCTGACAGGCGAAGACTTTTTCCATCTTTCGCAAGCCACGGTCTGATGTGCTGATCGTGGAAGACTGTTAGGCGGCGCGCGTCCAACGCTCCACCTAATGAGGGCGCGGGTGGGAAACATCGGTGTAAAGAGGCTTTCAGGAGGCCAATAGCCTTCAGCCTGATCTTCGGAAACGGGGCGGTTGCGCAATCCCGGCGCGCGCCTATCATGCCGCCATGACGCTGGAATTCGCCTACCAGTTTCGGCAGGACGCAGCGCGGTCGGATCTGCGGGATCTCGACCGGGTTGCGTTGATGACGGCTGCGACCAGCGATGACGGCGATGTGCTGGCGCCCGGCACGGAAGGGACGATCGTCAGCGTCTATCGCGGCGGTGAGGCCTACGTGGTCGAGTTTCCGACACCCGTCGGCGCGCTGGCGACGGTTCGGCCCGAGAACATCAGACTGGTCGAGCGCGCGCCGGTGTGACCGACGACGTCGAAGCGATCGTCTGGACGGTCGCGTGGCCCAAGATCGTCAGCTACCTGCTCAATCCGGCGCACACGGATGGCGCATCGAAAGCCAAGTATCTGCTGGCCTTCGGGTATGCGGCGGCGGAGCCGGAACGGCTCGCCGGTGATCTGGTGAAACACGCGGTCGATCATTGGCCGGGGCGTGCCGTGGTGCTTCCGCTCGGTCTACCGCGTCGCGTGTTCGAAGGACCCGTGGAAGCGCCGGATCGACGCGTCATGTCGCTTCGCAGTGTTTGGGAGGCCACCAGCGACACCCAGTTGCGGTTCCTGACCGCTTACCCTTGGAAATCCTGATGGGCGATGCGACTCTTGCAGGACAATGACTGCCGAGCACGCAGCAAAGACGTTGAACAATGCTCCTGCCCTCCCCCTCATCCTGAGGTGCCGAAGCGTAGCGGAGGCCTCGAAGGAGCCCTCCAGGGATCTACTGTGACCTCTGGAGGGCTCCTTCGAGGCTGCTGCGCAGCACCTCGGGATGAGGGAGAGTCGACGAAGTCTACTGGTAAGACTTGCTATTCGATCAAGATACCAGATCGAAGAGCTTGCAGCCTTTGAGTTACGGTGCTTGGAAGCCGCGGTTCACCATCCCCGCCGCTCCTCAGCCCCCGGCAGCCGCCCCTGAGGCGTGAGCGCGTGCACCACCTCCGGCAGGGCCTGGGCCAGTTGTGAGAGCAGCGCCTCGCGGTCCATGCCGGTCTGGCTCTGGAGGGTGTCGAGCGTGTCGGGGCCCAGCGCCTGGGCGAGCTGGGCCGGGGCCACGGGGCGGTTGCTGCCATGGCCGATCCAGGATTCGATCACGTCGCCGAGGCCCCCCTGGCGGAACCGGTCGACCAGGCCGTCGAGGCCGCCGAGATCGCCCGCCCCCGGATCGTTCTGGCGCTCGGGGGCGGCGCGGCTCCGGGCCGGGCCGGGCTCGCCCGGGCCGTCGAGCATGCCGGACAGGTCCGAGAAATCGCCGGGCGGCAGGGTCGGGTCGGACGGGCCGGCCTCGCGGCGCTGGCCGGACTGGTCCCAGCCGCCGATATCGCCCGGATCGCCGCGCCCGCTGGCATCGGCCGGATGGTGCCCCGGATCGCGCCCGTAGGGGCCGGCGCCGCCGGACCGGTCGGCCTCGGGGCCGGGCTCACGCCCGCGACCCTGCCCGAAGATGTCGCCGAAGCCGCCGCTCGCGCCCTTGGCCAGCAGCAGCATCAGCAGGGCCTTCACCAGGGGTGACATCCCTCCGGATCCCTGCTTCTGGCCGCCGAACACCTGACCGAGCACGCCGCCGATCGCCGATTCGAGCAAACCCATGCGCATCCCTCCGGGGCGGACGCCGCCAGGCGTGACAACGGCGGGTGGGGGATGGGGGTTGCAGCGGGTGATGTGCCGTCGTGGGGCGCGCCTTCATCGCTTGCCGGATGCGGCGCGGGTCCCCTCTCCCGTGCGGGAGAGGGATAGGGTGAGGGGACAGGGTCTTCCGGAAAGGTCGCCTCCCTCACCCCAACCCTCTCCCGGACGGGAGAGGAGAGCGCGTCGGGGTGGCATGACGGGCGGTCGGATGTCCGGCCCGCCCCTCCCCCGCCGAGCCTCAGCGTTCCAGCGAGGCCTGGGCGGTGCTGGCGGTGGTCGGCTCGACCAGCGGGACCGTCGCGGCCGAGAGCGCCAGGGCGGCCAGGAACAGGCCGGTGGCGGCGGCGCCGGCCCGGGGGCGCGGCAGGCGGAGGGCGTAGCGGCGGGCGGAGCGCGTCAGGTTCGGCATCGGATCGCCTCTTCTGGTTGTAGGCCGCGGGGGCCATTCTTGCAGAAGCAACGTCGCCGGGGGGAGGATCGGTTCCCGTCCGGATGCGGGCCGCGGCCCTAGGGACGGGCGACCCGATGGCGCGCCAGGGCGCCGAGCGCGCAGCCCAGGAGATAGGCCGGCAGGAGCAGGCCGGCGCCCTCCAGCCAGAGGCCGAGCAGGCCCGGCACGATCCCGGCCAAGGCGAGGGCCGCCAGCAGGGCCGCGAGCCCGCACAGGGCCAGCGGCACGGCCGGCCGGGCCGGCCAGCCGGCGAGCCCTCCGACCACCAGGCCGAGCGCCCCCGCCCCGGCGAGCCCCGGCCAGAATGCGGTGAGCAGCAGCATCACGACCGTCCCGCCTCCCTGGCGGCGCTTCGGCGGTGCTGTCCCACCCGCGCCCTCATCCTGAGCGGCGCTGGACGGATCGGGGTCTGTGTCGGTTTCATACGGGTTCCGTTTGCTTGGCCCGGCCTGTCACCCCGCGCCGTCATCGCGCGCGCAGCGCAGCGACCCGGGGATCCGCCGCGTTCCGCGATCGTGCGCTGCCCTGGGTCGCTTCGCTGCGCGCGCAATGACGGGAGGGCCGCGATCATAGGCCCAAAACGGCGCGGGCGCGCGGCCCGGGCCTCACGGCAGCAGCGCGAAGGCGACGGGGCCGGCCGGCGCGTCCGGCCCGGCGCTGACCTGGTCCGGCCGGACCCCGGCCTGGAGCAGATACTCGATGACCGCCTGCGCGCGCAGGCGCGGCAGGTCGAGGGGCGGGTCGTCGGCGGCCTCCTTCGGCTTTTTTTCGGCTTTTTGGGTGGGGGGCGTCTTGGTGCCGGTGGGTTTCGCGGCCGCGGGCTTGGCGGGCTCGGCCTTCTTCGCGGCGGCGTGGGGCTCGGGCGCCGGAGGCAGCTTCGCGGCGGGCTTGGCGGACGATTCCTGGGGATCGGGCTTGGGG
>NZ_AKFK01000022.1:0-55489 GCF_000272495.1 Methylobacterium sp. GXF4
CAACAACCCTTTTGCCGGCATTGCGAAGACGGCTCCGGCTTGCACCGGGCGGCTGGCTCGCGATTCGGCTCGAGGAGATCGCCGACCTGCCATGCGCAGCGTCGGCAACGATCGCAGAGGTGGTGTCGGTCCTCCGGTTCCGCAAGGCCCAAACCAGGGAACCTGCCCATTATGGACGCGAGGGCGGCCGCCCTGCCCTTCCCGGAGGCGCCGATACATGAGCGCCCGCTCCGGCCGAGGCAACGCGAAGGCCGGTCGCGTCGTTGGTATCCCGATGTGAGGGCGCCCATGGCCACGATTGCGATCCTGATCGGCACGCAGGCGGGGGCGCGGCTCCTGGCCGCCACCTCGGAACGGGAGGCGGCCCTCTCGGCCGAAGCCTTCCTGCAGCGCCTGCCCGTGCGGGCATTGCCGGCGCCGCTCTGGGTCCAATGCGCCGATCCCGGCGTCACCGGTCGCCTGACCGGCTATCTCAGCGAGCTGCAGGCCGAGCGGGTGCGCGAGCGCGACGCCCGGGTCTGACCCGAGATCTAGTCGGGTCCACCGGATTCCCTTGTCCCGCATCCTGCTCTAACCCGGCGGCCATGAGTGACGCACCCGATTCAAGTCGGTCCGAGCCTCTGGCCGCCGGCGAGCCGGCCTCCCTGCGCAGGCTCCTGCGCCTGATGGCCGATCTGCGCGATCCCGAGCGCGGCTGCGCCTGGGACGTCCGGCAGACCTTCGCGACCATCGTGCCCTACACGATCGAGGAGGCCTACGAGGTCGCGGACGCGGTGGCGCGGGGCGACCGGGACGATCTGCGCGACGAGCTCGGCGACCTGCTCCTCCAGGTGGTGTTCCACGCCCGCATGGCCGAAGAGGAGGGCGCCTTCGGGTTCGACGACGTCGCCCGGGCGATCGGCGACAAGCTGGTCCGCCGCCACCCGCACGTGTTCGAGCCGGACGGGACCCCCCTCCCCGCGGGCTCGACCCTGCGCGACCCGGCGCAGGTCGAGGCGCAATGGGCGGCGATTAAGGCGCAGGAGCGGGCGGCCCGGGATCCCGGTGCCGCCGAACCGGATCCGCTGGGCGGCGTCGCCCGCGCCCTGCCGGCTCTGGCCCGGGCGGAGAAGATCTCCCGCCGGGCGGCGGCCTACGGGTTCGACTGGGGGAACGCCGCCCAGGTGATCGACAAGGTCCGGGAGGAGACCGACGAGGTCGCCGAGGCCCTGGCGGCCGGCGACCCGCAGGCCCTGTCGGAAGAGATCGGCGACCTGCTGTTCTCGGTGGCCAACCTCGCCCGGCATGCCGGGATCGATCCCGAGACCGCCCTGCGCGACGGCACCGCCAAGTTCGAGCGCCGCTTCGCCGCCATGGCGGCGCATCTGAAGGCCGCGGGCGGGGAACTCGGGCGCTCGGATCTCGCCGCCATGGAGGCGGCCTGGCAGGCGGCGAAGCGGGACGAGACGGCGTAGCGGGCGCGGCTTTCGCCCGCATGGCACGCCCGGACGTGAGGGGTCGACAGGTGGCGCGTCGCGCTTATCCTTCGGCCATGCGCATCCTCCTGCCCGCCCTCGCCGTCCTCGCCGCGACCCTCGCCCTCCCCGTCCGAGCCGAGACGATCGTCAAGGAACGGTTCGGCTGCCACACCCAGGAGGTCACCGACCGCCTGTTTAAGCTGGTCATGGCCGGCGATGAATCGGGCTTCGGCCAGCTCCTGAACGGCAGCTTGGCCAGCGGCGAGTGCCGGACGTGGAAGCCCGGCGAGCAGGTCCGGCTCGAGACCCGGACGATGACCTACGGGTGCCTCGCCCTGACGAGCGGGCAGGATCGCTGTTACTGGACGCCGCTCAGCGCCATCGAGGCGGCGAAGTAGGATCTCGGGGCTCCGCCCCGGACCCCGCCAAAGGGCTGCGCCCTCTGGGATCCCGGATCTCCGAGAGGGCGGAGGAGCGGGGCCCCTCCTCCGCCGCAGCCGTGCTCAGGCCGCCTTCTTGGGGCCCTTGGCCTTCGGGGCCTCGGCGTCGTCGTCCGCCGGGGTGCCCTCGGCGTTGATCGTCTCGGCGATCTTGGACAGCAGCGCGTCGGTCTTCTTCTCCTCCTGAAGGGTCTCGTCGAGGAGCTTGGCGGCCTCCTCGTGGCCGAGCTGGCGGGCCCAGGTCTTCAGGGTGCCGTAGCGGGCGATCTCGTAATGCTCCACCGCCTGGGCGCAGGCGGCCAGCACCGCGTCGGCGGCCGGGCTGTCGGCGAAATCCTCCAGATCCTCCTCCATCTCCGAGGTGATGCCCTGCATCGCCTCGCAGGTCTTGGCACGGGCGGGCTTGCCGATGATCTCGAACACCTGGGTCAGGCGCTCGACCTGTTGGGCGCTCTCCTCGGCATGGGTCTCGAAGGCCTGGCGCAGCTCCGGGTGCTCGGCCGCCTTGGCGGACTTCTTGAGCGCCTTCACGGATTGCTTCTCGGCATAATAGACGTCCTTCAGGGTCTCGTAGAAGGCGTCGTGCAGCGTCTTCGGCTTGGCCATGGCGGTCTATCTCCGATACGGGCCGCATTCGGGAACGCGGCTTCCGGACGGGGAACGCCGGTCGGGCCCGACGGGTCCGGGCGAAATCTTCGCCCTGTGGAGGAACCTTTCGGGCCGGCCGGGGCCGCTCAGTCGCCCTTCCGGCCCGGGCCCGATCCCCGCGGGCCCTCGGCCTTCGGTGCCCGCGATGCGGGCGCACCCGCCGGCTTGGGCCGCAGGCGGTCGAGGACGGCCTCGATGGCGCGCTCGACCTCGGCCTGCTCCGGCAGCGTGTCGGCGATCGGGGTCGTGCGGCCGGCCGCGCGGCGCTTCGTCATGTCCATCGCCCGTATCGGGGCCGGGCGACGCGTTGTTCCAGCGCGTGCGGCGGCCGCGCCACAGTCTATCCGCGGCGATCCCAGGATCAAAGCCTGCCGTGAGCCAGAGATCCCGGGATCCTGTGATCACGGTTTCTCAGGCATTGCTGGCCGGCGCGGCCGCCGTCCCGTCCGGGGCCGCGCGAATGCCGGATCGTCTGCGCGCTCGACCGACTGTCGCCTCAGCGGCGGCGGACCGGCCAGTCGATCACGCCGCCGGCCCAGAGCGCCGCCCAGACGAAGACCGGCTGAAACGCCAGCCTTGGGCCGTGGTACCACCAGGAATCCGGGATGCCGTCGACATGGACGGCGTCGAAGGCGTGCTTGAGGTTGGCCGGGTAGACGCAGACCGCGTAGAGGGCGAGCCCGATCGCGGCCGCCCGGCGCAGCGACCGGGTCAGGAGCCCGATCGCCCCGGCGATCTCGCACAGGCCGGTGGCCAGGATCACCAGGCGCGGCGCCGGCACCCAATCCGGCATCAGCGGCAGCATCGCGTCCGCGGCCACGAGGTGGACGATCCCGATGCCGGCATAGATGAGGGCCAGGGCGTAGCGCAGCCGGCGGCGCCAGGTCTCGGATGTCGGCCCGGTCATCCGACCCGGTCTTCCGCGACCCCGCAGGCGCGGGCGATTGCGCTTCGCAGCGCCGCACTCAGCCGGGCCACGGCCGGGTGGTTCGGGCTGGCGAAGGCGGTGGCGCCGATCGCCGTCACGGGGGCGAGGAGCCGCAGGGAGTTCGTGAGGAACACCGCCTCCGCGCCGAGGAACTCGGGCAGGGACAGGGACTCTTCCTCCGCGCGCAAGCCGCACGCCCCGGCGAGCCCCAGCACCTCCGCGCGCACGATCCCGGCGAGCACGCCGTCGGCGAGCGGCGGCGTGACCAGCCGGTCGCCGAACAGCGCGAAGACATTGCCGGTGCCCGCGCAGGCGACGCGGCCTCTCGTGTTGCAGAACAGGGATTCGTCGAAGCCCGACGCGGCGGCCTCCCCGGCGGCCAGCACCGCGTCGAGATAGCCGAGCGTCTTCAGCCGGACGGCGGGCGAGGTGTCGTTGCGGGCGATCCCGGTCGGCCACAGCCGCAGGGGCGCGAAGGCCGCGCCCTTGGCGCTCGGCGCCGCGGTGGCGAACAGGGTCGGCTGCGGATCCGCCGGGGGCTTCAGCCCGCGCGGACCGGAGCCCCGGGTGAGGGTGGTGCGGATCGCCAACCGGTCCGCCTCCCCCCTGCCCTGTCCAGCGAGCGCCCGCATGGCCGCACGGATTCTGTCCGCCTCGGCGGGGATCCCGAGGGTCTCCGCCCCGGCGACGAGCCGGGCGATATGGGCCTCCTCGAAGGCCACCCGGCCGCCCAGCGCCAGCGCCGTGTCGAACAGGCCGTCGCCCAGGGTCAGGCCGCGATCGGTGTGGTCCAGGGGCGCCCGTGTTCCCGGGACGATCGTCCCGTCACGCCACAGCATCGTCGCGCCCGTCCTGATGGCCGTGCTCGTCGCGCCAGGCGCGGGCGAGGCTCAAAAAGTTGGCGAACAGGGCGTGGCCGCCCTCGGTCAGCACCGATTCCGGGTGGAACTGGATGCCGTAGGTCGGGTGGGTCCGGTGCGAGAGCGCCATCACCTCGCCCTCCTGCGAGACCGCGTCGACCGAGAGATGCTTGTCCATGTCGGGGCCGGGGGTGACCACCAGGGAGTGGTAGCGGCCCACGGGCATCGGCGCCGGAAGTCCGGAGAACAGCCGCTCGCCCCGGTGCTCGATCGGGGTCGCCTGACCGTGCAGGGGGCGCTGCGCCCGCGCGACCGTGCCGCCGAAGGCCGCGCCGATCGCCTGGTGGCCGAGGCAGACGCCGAGGATCGGCACCTCGCCGGACAGGTCGCGGATCGCCGGCAGGGAGATGCCGGCCTCCGCGGGGGTGCAGGGGCCCGGCGACACCACCAGGGCGTCGGGGGCGAGCGCCCGGATGCCGGCGACGTCGAGCGCGTCGCTGCGCACGACCCGGACCGTCTCGCCCAGCTCCTCCAGGTAGCGGACGACGTTGAAGACGAAGGAATCGTAATTGTCGAGGACGAGGATCATGCGAAGGCCTCGAACACCCGGGCGGCCTTGGCCAGGGTCTCGTCGTATTCCGGGCCGGGCTCCGACAGCAGGGTCACGCCGCCGCCCGCCTGCAGGACGGCCTGGCTGTCGTCCATGAACACGGTGCGGATCGCGATCGAGGTGTCGAGCGCGCCGTCGAAGCCGATCCGCCCGATGGCGCCGCAATAGAGTTCCCGGGCATCGCCCTCGATCTCGGTGATGATGTCCATGGCGCGGATCTTCGGGGCCCCGGTGATCGAGCCCCCCGGGAAGGTGCCCTCCAGGAGGTCGAGGGCGTCGAGCCCGTCGCGCAGCGTCCCGGTCACCACCGAGACGAGGTGGTGGACGTTGGCGTAGGTCTCGAGGCCGCACAGGGTGGGCACGGCGACGCTGCCCGGCGCGCAGACCCGGGACAGGTCGTTGCGCAAGAGGTCGACGATCATGACGTTCTCGGCCCGCTCCTTGACCGAGGCCAGGAGCGCCTCGGCCGCCGCCCGGTCGGCTTCCGGATCGTCGAGCCGGCGGGCTGTGCCCTTGATCGGCCGGGTCTCGACGTGCCGGCCATCGAGCCGGATGAAACGCTCCGGCGAGGACGACGCGACGGTCAGCCCTTCGAGTTCCAGATAGGCCCCGAAGGTCGCTGGATTGGTGGCGCGCAGGCGTCGGTAGAGCGCGAACGGGTCGAAACCCGCCGGCAGGTCGGCGCTGAAGCGCTGGGCGATGTTGGCCTGGTAGATGTCGCCGGCCCGGATATAGGCGCGGACCTTTTCGACAGCCCGTTCATAGGTTTGCCGGTCGAAGTTCGAGCGCCACACGAGGTCTTTTGCGGCCCGGGGCGGGGCTTCTTCCGGCGGGATCTCGGTGCCGAGCCGGTCGGCGAAGGCGGCGAGCCGCGCCTCGGCCCGCGCCTGCCGGGCCGCCGGCTCGGTCTCGGGGAAGCCGGTGGCGACGAGCCGGCAGGTGCCGGCGGCGTGGTCGATCACCAGCACCGTGTCGTAGAGATTGACGGCGATGTCGTCGGTGAGCCCCGCCCGCCGGGCAGGGGCCGCGACCCGCTCGAGCTGCGCCCCGAGATCGTAGGCGAGATAGCCGATGGCGCCACCCGGGAACGGGTTTTTTGGATCGGGCTCGACCCGGTAGGGCGCCAGGCAGGCCCGCAAAGCCGCGAACGGCCCGCCCTCGACCGGGCGCCCGTCCAAGGTCGCGCGCCCGTCGCGAAACCGGAAGCGCGCGAACGGGTCGGCGGCCACGATCGAGTGCCGGCCGAGCGCGTCGTGCCGCATGGCGCTGTCGAGGAAGGCGAGATCCGGCAGGGACCGCAACTGGGCGGCCGCCGCGACGGGATCGATGACGGGGATCTCTCGGGTCCAGATCTCTTGGGTCCAGATCGCTTGGGTCCACATGACCGGGTTCGGGCTCATGTCCTGAGGGCACGCGCCCCGCGCGCTGCCGTTGCACAGGCGATGCCGCGGGGAAAGCGGCAGTTCCGCGCAAGGCCGCGCCCGTCGAGGGCGGTCGGGACCCGTCCCGGGCGTGGGAGAAGGCCGGCAGGACCTGATGTGGGATCTCAGGAGCCGCCGGCAAAGCCCTGCAAACAGCCAAGTTTCGATCGTGGCGCCAGCCTCCCGCACCGGGCCGGGCACCCCTGCGGCGGCCGGTCTCGCGCGAGCGCGTTAGAACCGCTATAGGGCGCGATCCCGAACGCCCATCCGCGCGCTCCGTGCGACCCGATCCACCGGCTGCACGCGAGGGTGGCGTCCGCCCCGTCTTCCGAATGCGACCATGACCGCAACCGCCACGCCCGCACCTCAGGGAGCTACCCCCGGGGCCGCCCCCAAAATCTCGTTCGTGTCGCTGGGCTGCCCCAAGGCGCTGGTCGATTCCGAGCGGATCCTCACGCATCTGCGCGCCGAGGGCTACGAGCTGGCCCGCCGCCACGACGGGGCGGATGTGGTGATCGTCAACACCTGCGGGTTCCTGGATTCGGCCAAGGCGGAATCGCTCTCGGCGATCGGCGAGGCCATGGCCGAGAACGGCCGGGTGATCGTCACCGGCTGCATGGGCGCGCAGCCCGAGGAGATCCGCGAAAAGTATCCCGATTTGCTCGCGGTCACCGGGCCGCAGGCCTACGAATCCGTGCTGGCGGCGGTCCACGAGGCGGTGCCCCCGGCCCACGACCCGTTCCTCGATCTGGTGCCGCCGCAGGGGATCAAGCTCACCCCGCGCCACTACGCCTACCTGAAGATCTCGGAAGGGTGCAGCAACCGCTGCAGCTTCTGCATCATCCCGTCCCTGCGCGGGAACCTCGTCAGCCGCCCGGCCGGCGACGTGCTGCGCGAGGCGGAAAAACTGGTCAAAGCCGGCGTCAAGGAGCTCCTGGTCGTCTCGCAGGACACCAGCGCCTACGGCGTCGATGTCCGCTACAGTGAGAGCCCGTGGCGCGACCGGAGCGTGCGGGCGAAGTTCTACGACCTGACCAAGGAGCTTGGCGAACTCGGGGCCTGG
Organism: Methylobacterium sp. GXF4; assembly: GCF_000272495.1. Classification (NCBI taxonomy): domain Bacteria; kingdom Pseudomonadati; phylum Pseudomonadota; class Alphaproteobacteria; order Hyphomicrobiales; family Methylobacteriaceae; genus Methylobacterium; species Methylobacterium sp. GXF4. The sequence goes on from NZ_AKFK01000022.1 coordinate 7,428, forward strand.
GTGCGGCTGCACTACGTCTATCCCTACCCGCACGTGGACGAGGTCATCCCGCTGATGGCCGAGGGCAAGGTCCTTCCCTATCTCGACATGCCGCTCCAGCACGCCAGCCCCTCCGTGCTCAAGCGGATGCGCCGGCCCGGCAACCAGGAGCGCCAGCTCGACCGGATCCGCAGCTGGCGGCAGACCTGCCCGGACCTCGCCATCCGCTCGACCTTCATCGTCGGCTTCCCCGGCGAGACCGAGGCCGAGTTCGAGGAACTGCTGTCCTGGCTGCAGGAGGCCAAGCTCGATCGCGTCGGCTGCTTCGAATACGAGCCGGTGGCCGGCGCCACCGCCAACGCGCTGGGCGACCTCGTGCCGCCGGAGCTGAAGGCCGAGCGCAAGCGCCGGTTCATGGAGACGCAGAACGCGATCTCGCTCCGGCTTCAGCGGGCCAAGGTCGGCAAGCGGCTGGCCATGATCGTCGATTCCGTCGAGGGCGGGATCGCCAAGGGCCGGTCGAAGGCCGACGCCCCCGAGATCGACGGCACCGTCCACGCCGCCTTCCGGCGCCCGGTGCGCCCCGGCGACATCGTCACGGTGAAGATCGACCGGGCCGACGCCTACGACCTCTACGGCAGCGTGACCTGAGGCGGCCCGCCGCCCGCGCGGGATCGGACGAGCCTCCGACCCACTCCCTCATCCTGAGGTGCCGCAGCGCAGCGGAGGCCTCGAAGGAGGCTCCAGCCGGCCGCGCGATCCCTGGAAGCCTCCTTCGAGGCCGCCGACGCGGCACCTCAGGATGAGGGGGGTGAGGCGGATATCCCTGTTGAGGTGCGCGCGACCCGCCTTGACCCCGCCGCCCCGCCGCGCTCTTTCGGAACAGACCAAGAACTCGAGCCGGACCCCGAGGCGGCGATGGATCCGGAGGTCGCCCTCCGCAAGATCATCCATATCGACATGGACGCGTTCTACGCCTCCGTGGAGCAGCGCGACGATCCCGCCCTGCGCGGGCTGCCGCTCGCCGTGGGCGGCTCCCGGGAGCGGGGCGTGGTGATGGCCGCGAGCTACGAGGCGCGCCGGTTCGGCGTGCGCTCGGCCATGCCGTCGGCCACCGCCCGGCGGCTCTGCCCGGACCTGCTGTTCGTGAAGCCGCGCTTCGAGGTCTACCGGGCGGTCTCGGAAGAGATCCGGGCGGTGTTCGCCCGGCACACGCCGGTGATCGAGCCCGTGGCCCTGGACGAGGCCTATCTCGACGTCACCGAGAATCTCCTGGGCCTTCCCACGGCGACGGCCGTCGCCAAGGCGATCCGGGCCGAGATCCTGGAGCGCACCGGCCTCGTCGCCTCCGCCGGGGTCTCGTACAACAAGTTCCTGGCCAAGGTCGCCTCCGACTACCGCAAGCCCGACGCCTTGTTCGTGATCACGCCGGCCATGGGGCCGGATTTCGTCGCCGCCCTGCCGATCGGCCGGTTCCACGGGGTCGGGCCGGTCACCGAGGCGAAGATGAAGCGGCTCGGCATCGAGACCGGGGCGGATCTGCGCGCCTGGGATCCGGACCGGCTGCGCGAGGCCTTCGGGTCGGCCGGGGCCTATTACCACGCGGTCGCCCGCGGGCTCGACATGCGGCCGGTGCGCGCACACCGGGTGCGCAAGTCGATCGGGGCGGAGACCACCTTCTCGGAGGATACGGCCGCCTTCGAAATCCTGGCGGCGCGGCTCGCGCCCCTGTTCGACAAGGTCTGGGCCGGGGCGGATGCCAAGGGGATGCGGGCCCGGACCGTGACCCTGAAGCTCAAATTCTCGGATTTCGCGCAGGTCACCCGGGCGAAGTCGCTCTCCGTCCCGGTGGCCGACCGGGCCGCCCTCGAGCGGATCGGCCTGGACCTGCTCGCCGGCCTGTTTCCCCTCAGGCGCAGCGCCCGGCTGATCGGGATCGCGCTCTCGGGCTTCGAGCAGGGGGAGAAAGAAGAGCCGCTGCAGCTCGGGCTGGGGCTCTAGGCGCGCGTCCGGGCGGCCGGGACCGGACCGATGCGCCGGGTTCCCGGTGTCGCATCCTCCTTTTTCCCGAGGGCCGGACACCACCTTTCGGAATGATGCTCCGATCCGTCGCAGGCGCACCATGGTGCGCTGCCGCGTCCATTGTGCGGTGCCACACGTCGGCTGCGGCTCGGCAACCACAGATGGGGGTCATCCCGTGCTGTCGAGGATCGCCCGAACCGCGCCCACATCAAAGGATCCGCCCCATGTCGAAGCCCTTCTCCCTGGCCCTGGCGGCCGCTCTGCTGCTGGGCGTGCCGGCGGGCGCCGCCCGCGCCGACAACACCGCGTCGTTCGGGGCCGCCAACGCCGCCCTCCTGCGGGGCTACACCGCGAGCCCTCCGCAGCTCTACGTTTCATCGGGCAGCCCGGGCTACGGCTTCCTCAGCGACGGGACCGCCCCCACCGATGCGATCACCGCGCCGCAGCGGTCGAGGGCGCCGGCCCGCGCCCGCTGACACGAAGCGGCCCGGGCCAAGCAGGCCCGGGCTTCCTGGATCAGGCGTTCTTGCGCGGGCGATGGTTCGGGTCGATGCCGCCGTCCGGCTTGGTCTCGTTCTCGACGTCGCCCTCGAAGGTCGAATCCGCCTCCAGGTCTTCCGGGTCGGCGCCGCTCATGCCCTTGGACGTGCCGATGCCGGGATTGCCCTTGAGGTCGGCGTCGGTCGGGGTCTCGGTCTTCGGGTGCTTGGATGACATCGCCTGACTCCTGTCGGGTTCCGGAGCCGGGCCAACGCGTCGGGCTCCGGGCGGTCGCCCGCCGCGCATGCGGCGGTTCGCCTCCCGCGGGCGTTCAGGCGATCGCGTCGGAGCCGATCCGGCGCACGCCGGCCGCCGTCATCCGGGCCCAGGCCGCTTCGACCGACCCGTCGAGGTCGATCCCGCGCACCGCATCCGCCACCACCCAGACGTCGAAACCCGCCGCGCGGGCATCGAGCGCGCTCCAGAGCACGCAGAAATCGGTGGCGAGGCCGCACAGGACGACGCGGGAGATGCCGCGCTCGGTGAGCGCGCCGGCCAGCCCGGTGTGGGTGGTGCGGTCGGCTTCGAGAAACGCCGAGTAGCTGTCGACGCGCGGGTCCAGGCCCTTGCGGACCACCAGGCTCGCCCGGTCGGTGGCCAGCCCCGGCGCGAAGCCCGCGCCCGGGCTGCCCTGGACGCAGTGCCGGGGCCACAGAACCTGCGGGCCGTAGGGCAGCGCCACCGTCTCGAACGGGGCCCGCCCGGGATGGGTGTCCGCGAAGGAGACGTGGTTGGCCGGATGCCAGTCCTGCATCAGCGCCACGTGCCGGAAACGGTGCTGGAGCGCGTTGACCGGCCCGATCACCGCGTCCCCGTCCGGGACGGGGAGGGCCCCGCCCGGCAGGAAATCGACCTGCACGTCGATGACGAGGAGCAGGTCGGCAGCGCCGGGTGTCACGGCAGCATCACGATCGAGCCGGTGGTCTCCCGGCCGGCCAGGTCCCGGTGCACCTGCTGCGCCTCGGCGAGCGGGTAGGTCGCGTTGACGGCGATCTTCACGGCGCCGTCGCCGACCACCTTGAACAGGCGGGCGGCCGCCTCCTCCAGGGTGGCGCGGTTGGACGAGAAGGTCGCCAGCGTCGGCCGGGTCACGTAGAGCGAGCCGCGCGGGGCGAGCAGGCCGAGATCGAGCCCGGTGATCGGCCCGGAGGCCGAGCCGAAGCTCGCCAGCAGGCCGAGCGGCGCAAGGCTGTCGAGCGAGCCCATCAGGGTCGCCTGGCCGACGCCGTCATAGACCACGGGCACGCCCTTGCCGTCGGTCAGCTCGCGCACCCGCTTGGCGACGTCCTCCTGGCGGTACAGGATGACGTGGTCGCAGCCGTTCTGCTTGGCCAGCTCCGCCTTCTCGGGGCTGCCGGCGGTGCCGATCACCGTGGCGCCGAGATGCTTGGCCCATTGGCAGGCGATCAGGCCGACGCCGCCGGCGGCGGCGTGCCACAGGATCGTGTCGCCGGGCTTCACCGCGTAGGTCCGGTGCAGCAGGTACTCGGCGGTCAGGCCCTTGAGCATCATCGCGGCGGCGGTCTTCTCGTCGACGCCGTCGGGGATCGGCACCGCGGCGGCGGCCGGGATCACCGCCTCCTCGGCGTAGCAGCCATCCGGCACCGAGCCGTAGGCCACCCGGTCGCCGGGCTTGATGTTCGAGACCCCCTCGCCCACCGCCGAGACGGTGCCGGCGCCCTCCTTGCCGGGGGTGTAGGGCATGTGCGGCGACTTGTAGGCGCCGGTGCGGAAGTAGATGTCGATGAAGTTGACGCCGATCGCGGCTTGGCGGACCCGGATCTGCCCGGGGCCGGGCTCGGCCAGGGGCACGTCCTCGAACTTCATCACCTCGGGGCCGCCGTACTCGTAGACCCGGATCGCCTTCGGCATCGTCGTACTCCGCTCGAGCCCCGTTGCGCCGGGACGTCGCGGACTCGAGATAACGGAGCACCCGCCGGAGGCAATTGCTTTTTGCCGTTCGCCCTGCGGTTGCGGCCCGATCTGAAACCCGAATCCTGGATCCGGCGGCCCGCGCCGCCTATCTTGGTCCCGCCTATCCTCCGACCGGAAGTCGCGAACCAATGTCCGGCACCACCCGCACCAGCGCCGACCTCGATCCGCGCCGCCGCCGCCTCCTGTACCGGTCCTGGCACCGGGGCATCCGGGAGATGGACCTGATCATGGGCCGCTTCGCCGATGCCGAGATCGGGACCCTGTCGGAGGCGGAGCTCGACCAGTTCGAGGCGCTGATCGAGGTGCCCGACCGCGACCTGTTCAAGTGGCTCACCGGCGAGGCCGAGACGCCGTCGAACTACGACACGTCGGTCTGGCGCCGCGTGCGCGCGTTCCACCGGCACGACGCGCCGATTCATTCCTGAGAGCGAAAGCCCGCGATGGACGAACCCAAGCCGACCTACGACCATCCCGCCCGCTCGATCGCCACCGAGCTCGTGGTCCGCATCATGCTGGAGATGATGGAGCGCAGCGACCCGGCGCTGCGCGCCGAGATCCTGCGCCAGGCCACCGGCCGCGCCGCCGCGATGACCGAGGGCATGCCCAATGCCGACTTCTTTCGCGGCCGGGTCGAGGCCGCGCTGGCGGAGATCGTCGGGCCCGACGCGTAGGGGCGGGGCTCAGTGCCCCTTCCCGGCCGCCTGCAACGGATTCTGTCCAATCAGGTTTTCGCCTTTGAACAGGCCAGGATGTGACTCCTTGCGGGCGCGGGGGCGCGTCGCAGTCTGCAAGAGCGACAGTGCCTCAAACCTGTGTCGCTTGCTCCCAGAAGGCAACGTCGAGGCTGGCGGCCGGAACGCGCCATCGCGATGACGTTGCAGCAGCGTTCCATCCGCCAGGCGCGTGAACAAGATCGCGTCGTCCTGCGCCATGGCGGATTCCCCTGTGATCGTCCGGCGCGGTGAAAGTGCCGCGCCCCGGCAGGCGCGCGCCTCCCCGAATCGCACCGGGACACACGTTCCCCGCTGGAGCGCCGCCGCCATATAGGACATCGTCAGCCACCCCAACGCCGCCGCCGGGATGCTTTATCACGACGGCTCAATGGGCTAACGCCGGCCCGCGTCAGCCCTCCCTGTGCCCGGCGGGACTCCCCGCGAAAGACCCGATGGCCAAGCCCCAGCCGAAATCCGCCCCGAAGCCCCCTGCCCCGGCTGCAAAGCCCCAGGTCGCGCGCTTCGCGCTGCCGAAGTCGTCGGCGCTCGCGCAGGCGCTCGAGGCCCTGAAGCGCGGCGACAGCCCGGTCCTGGCGAACGCTCCGGAGGGATTCGATGCCCTGGCGGTGGCCGACCTCGCCCGGGCCCTGGCGCCCACCGTCGATGCCCCCGCGGTGCTGGTGCATGTGGCGCGCGATTCCGGGCGCTCGGCGGCGTTCCAGTCGGCGCTCGGCTTCGTCGCGCCCGAGATGGACGTGATGAACCTGCCGGCCTGGGACTGCCAGCCCTACGACCGGGTCTCGCCGACCACGGCCACGGCCGCCGCCCGGATGACCGCCTTGGCCCGCCTGGCCCGGACCCGCTCCGCCGAGGACCGCCCGCGCATCCTGTGCACCACGGTCAACGCCCTGGTGCAGCGGGTGCCGCCCCGGGGCCACATCGCCAAGGAGGCGTTCTCGGCCGCGATCGGCAACGTCGTGGCGATGGACGACGTGGTCGCCTGGGTCGAGGCCAACGGCTTCATGCGCACGGGCACGGTGCGAGATACGGGCGAGTACGCGGTGCGCGGCGGCATCCTCGACCTGTCGCCCCCCGGCCTGCCGGCGCCGATCCGCCTCGACTTCTTCGGCGACACCCTCGAATCGATCCGCGCCTTCGACCCGGAGACCCAGCGCACCACCGGGCAGCTGCGCTCCCTCGACCTGATGCCGATGAGCGAGGTCCAGCTCACCACCGAGACGATCCGGCGCTTCCGCCAGGGCTACATTCAGAGCTTCGGCGCCGCGACCCGGGACGACCGGCTCTACGAGACCGTGAGCGAGGGCCGCCGCTATGCCGGCCTCGAGCACTGGATGCCGCTGTTCTACGATCGCCTCGACACGCTGTTCGACTATCTCGGCGGCGTGCCGCTGGTGTTCGACCCGCAGGTCGAGGATGCCGCCGCCGAGCGGATCAGCCTCGTGCAGGATTACTACCAGGCCCGCGAGGGGGCGATGAAGACGCCGCAGGCCGGCGTCGCCCCCTACAAGCCGCTGCCGCCCCGCGCCCTCTACCTGACCCCGAACGAGCTGAAGGAGCGGATCGCCGCCGCCACCGTGGCGCGGCTGACCCCGTTCGCCCAGCCGGATTCGCCCGAGCGTGCCGTCATCGATTGCGGCGCCAAGGCCGGGCGCAGCTTCGCCCCGGAGCGGGCGAACGAGAGCGCCAGCGTGTTCGACGCGGCGGTGGCCCATATCCGCGACCTCCAGGGATCCGGGCATCACGTGATCCTGGGATCCTGGTCCGACGGCTCCCGCGACCGGCTCTGCGGCGTGCTAACCGACCACGGCCTGAAGAAGCCCGTGGCGATCACCCGCCTGTCGGATGTCTACGCGCTCAAGCGCGGCTCGGACGCCGCCGTGGCGGTCTGGGGCCTGGAAGCCGGCTTCACGGTGGGCGAGCTCGCCGTCGTCTCCGAGGGCGACATCCTGGGCGACCGGCTGGTGCGCCAGAAGCGCAAGGCCAAGCGGCCCCAGGACGTGATCCTGGAGGTGCAGGCGCTCCAGCCCGGCGACCTCGTGGTCCATGCCGACCACGGCATCGGCCGGTTCTCCGGCCTGAAGACGATCCACGCCGCCGGCGCCCCGCACGATTGCCTGGAGCTGAGCTACACCGGCGGCCTGCTGCTGCTGCCGGTGGAGAATATTGAGCTCCTGACCCGCTACGGCTCGGAGGATTCCGAGGTCGCCCTCGACCGGCTCGGCGGCGGCGCCTGGCAGGCCCGCAAGGCCAAGATGAAGCGCCGCATCCTCGAGATGGCGGGCGAATTGATCAAGGTCGCGGCCCAGCGCTTCGTCCGGAAGGCCCCGGTGCTCAAGGCGCCCGAGGGGCTCTACGGCGAGTTCGCCGCCCGCTTCCCGTTCGAGGAGACCGAGGACCAGGCCAACGCCATCGACGCGGTGCTGGACGACCTCAATGCCGGCCGGCCGATGGACCGGCTGGTCTGCGGCGATGTCGGCTTCGGCAAGACCGAGGTGGCTCTGCGCGCCGCCTTCGCGGCGGCCATCGCCGGCAAGCAGGTGGCGGTGATCGTGCCGACCACCCTGCTCGCCCGCCAGCATTTCCGCACCTTCGCGGAGCGCTTCAAGGGGCTGCCGGTCCAGGTCGCCCAGCTCTCCCGGTTCGTGTCGGCCGCCGACATGAAGCAGGCCCGGGCCGGGCTCGCCGACGGCACCGTCGACATCGTGGTCGGCACCCATGCGCTGCTCGCCAAGAACATCGCGTTCAAGGATCTCGGCCTGATCATCGTCGACGAGGAGCAGCATTTCGGCGTCGCCCACAAGGAGCGGCTGAAGGCACTCCAGGCGGATGTCCACGTGCTGACGCTCTCGGCGACCCCGATCCCGCGCACGCTCCAGCTCGCCATGACCGGCGTGCGCGAGCTCTCGATCATCGCCACGCCCCCGGTGGACCGGCTGGTGGTGCGCACCTTCGTGACGCCGTTCGACCCGCTGACCATCCGGGAGGCGCTGCTGCGCGAGCGCTACCGCGGCGGCCAGTCCTTCTACGTCGTGCCGCGCATCGAGGACCTGGCGGAGGTCAAGAAATTCCTCGACGCCGAGATGCCGGAGATCAAGGTCGCGATCGCCCACGGCCAGATGGCGGCGGGCCAGCTCGAGGACGTGATGACCGCCTTCTACGAGGGCAAGTTCGACGTGCTGCTCTCGACCACCATCGTGGAATCGGGCCTCGACATCCCCACCGCCAACACGCTGATCGTGCACCGGGCCGACATGTTCGGCCTGGCCCAGCTCTACCAGCTGCGCGGCCGGGTCGGCCGCTCGAAGGCGCGCGCCTACGCGCTGTTCACGACCCCGGCCAACCGCCAGCTCACCACCCAGGCCGAGCAGCGGCTCAAGGTGCTGCAGAGCCTCGACACATTGGGCGCGGGCTTCCAGCTCGCCAGCCACGACCTCGACATCCGCGGCGCCGGCAACCTTCTGGGCGACGCCCAGTCCGGCCACATCAAGGAGGTCGGCTACGAGCTCTACCAGCAGATGCTGGAGGACGCGGTCACGGCGCTCAAGGCCGGCATCGAGGACGTGCCCGAGGAGGCGTGGTCGCCGACCATCGCGCTCGGCGCCCCTGTGACCATCCCGGAGACCTACGTGGAGGATCTCGGCGCGCGGCTGGCCCTCTACCGGCGGCTCGCAACCCTCCAGGACGATGCCGAGATGGAGAGCTTCGGGGCCGAGATGATCGACCGGTTCGGGCCGCTGCCGCCGGAGGTGGAGCAGCTCCTCAAGATCGGCACGATCAAGATCCTGTGCCTCAAGGCCAATGTCGAGAAGGTCGAGGCCGGCCCGAAGGGCGTGGTCGTCCACTTCCGCGACAAGTCCTACGCCAACCCGCAGGGGCTGGTGGCGTTCGTGGCCGAGCAGGCCTCCTTCGCCAAGGTGCGGCCCGACATGAGCGTCGTGTTCGTGCGCGAGCTGACCACGATCCCGGCCCGGCTCAAGACCGCCACGGAGGTGCTGCGCAGCCTGGTGAAGATCGCCGAGCGGGTGAAGAAGGCGGCGTAAAGAACCCTCGAGAGCTCAGCCGGATCGTGAGCGCCAGGGCGTGCTTACACCGGCTTGAGCAACTCGATCGCGTCTTCAGTGAACTCGATTTGCCCGTTCCAGTAGCTGATGAGCACGTCGCGATTCAGGTCCACCCAGGCCTGCAAGCGGGCCTCGTCGGCGGGATCGAGGCGAGGGCCGTCCGTATGCCGGAAGGGCCGCACTTGATACGATCCCATCTGATCGGGCTGGACGCGCGGTCCGTCCGATACTTTCACGCGTGCGTCGTGCCGAGCGCCGGCCTTCTGCGAGATGAACACGACGAACGGTAACCCGGTGGTCTTCGAGCGCAGGTTCGCCATGCCATACGTGGCCTGTCCTTGGACCTCGGTGGCCGTGAGGAGTGTGGGGGCGTCCATGTCGACCTCCGTCGCCATCCTCTCATTGAGCCGATCATACAGCGCCTCACGCGCTCTGTCGTAAAGGGCGATCGCGGGGCGCGACCGTTGCACACGCGGCCGATCTCTGCTCCTTCCCCCAGCAGCCCAGGAGACGCGCAGATGGCAGACCCGGCGCAGGCCACCGGTGCGTCAGACGCGGCAGGATCCGAGAAAAACGCCTTCCTGACGCCCCTGTTCACCGACCGCCGGGTCGTGGCGGTGCTGGGCTTAGGCTTCGCGCAGGGCATCCCGTTCCTGCTCGTCTACGCGACGCAATCGGCTTGGCTGGTCCAGGCCAAGGTGCCGCTGGCGACGATCGGGCTGATGAGCGAGCTGACCATCGCGTACAAGCTCAAGTTCCTCTGGGCGCCGTTCCTCGACCGGCACGACGCGCCCCTGCTCGGGCGCTGGCTCGGGCGGCGGCGGGGCTGGATCGTCGCCGCGCAGATCCTGGTGGCGCTGGCGCTGGCCGGGGTGGCCTTCGGCGACCCGGCGCATTGGCTCGCCTGGACGGTGGCGTTCTCGCTGGCGCTCGGGGTGGCGGGGGCGACCCAGGACGTGGTGATCGACGGCTGGCGCATCACCGTCGCGCCGCCCGAGCGGCAGGCGCTGATGTCGTCCTGGGCCGAGATCGGCTACCGGGTCGGCAACCTCGCGGCCGGGGCCGGCGCCCTCTACCTGTCGGACGCCTATGGCTGGCGCGCCGCCTATCTGTGCATGGCTCTGCTGCTCGCCCCCGGCACGATCGCCGCGCTGCTGGCGCCGGAGCCCCCGGCCGCGCCGCTGCCGCCCGGCGGCTTCGTCGAGACGGTCTGGGCGCCGATCCGCGACCTGCTCGCCCGGCTCGGCCCCCTGGCGGTGCCGGTGCTCGCGCTGGTCGCGGGCTTCCGGATGCCCGGCTACGTGTCGAGCACCATGGCGATCCCGCTGTTCAAGACGCTGGGCTACACCAACACCGACATCGCCACGGTGACCAAGCTGTTCGGCTTCTGGATCGCGCTCGGCGGCACCTTCCTGGCGAGCGCCATCATCCCGCGGATCGGCATGATGGCGAGCCTCCTGATCGGCACCGTGGCGGCCTCGGCCTCGCATCTGGCGCTCGCCTATCTCGCCTGGCACGGCGGCCATGGCGGGGCGGCGTTCTGGACCTTCGCGGTCACGGTCGGGATCGACGGCTTCGCCTACGCCTTCGCGTCGATCGTGCTGATCACCTACATGTCGCGCCTCGCGGCCACCGAGCACGCGGCGAGCCAATACGCCCTGCTGACCTCGCTCTGCGCCCTGCCGGGCAGCCTGCTCGCCGGGCTCTCGGGCTTCGTCATCGAGCAGACCGGGTTCACGTGGTTCTTCGTCGGCACCGCCCTGATCGGCGTGCCGGTGGCCCTGCTCTGCCTCCTGGTCGCCCGGCGGCACGGACCCATGGAGGCGCCGGCCGCGTGAGCGCGCCGGTCCTGCTCAGTCTTCGCAGGCCGCCGACGGGTGTTCGGTCGGTTGTTCTGGAGTTCCCGGCGGCGTCGACGGGTGTTCCAGGCCGGCCCGCCGCGCCGCGTCGGGTCTTTAGCCAAGATTAACCATGGGGATGCCTAATGGGCTGGACGGTTGATGTCCTCCCCAGACGGGCAACCCAGGCCACGTGCGCGGAAAAAGCCTCCGCGGGCGAACGGCGACGGCTGCCGGGTGGGGAAGCGCGTACGCGAGTTCCCGCATGGCCCAGGTTGCGTATTCCCGACCCGCGTACCGCGACGCGGCCCCGATGCCGGCCTTTGCCCCGGCGCCCTACCCGCGCCTGGCCTACGAGGCGCCCGACGCGCCGCCGACCCGGGCTCCCTACCCGAGCGCCATGCGGCGCGCCCGCCGCCGCGCCCGGCTGACGGCGCTGATCTCCCTGGCCGCCCTGTCCATGGCCGGCTGGACCGTGCTGACCCTGCCGCACGGGCTGCCGATCAGCTGGAACCCGCCCGCCCCAATGGCCGAGGCGCAGCCTGCCCCCGAATCCCGGCCCGCGCCGCGGCCGAGCATCGCCTGGATGCTCGATCCGAGCCCGGCGCTCGGCTCCGGTGCCGCCACGGCCTTCGGGGCGCCGCCCCCGGCCGCATCCTTCCAGGTCGCGATGGCCGAGCCGTCCCCGGCCGTCCGGGAGATTGCCCAGCGGGTCGCCCGGAAGGTGGTCCAGGCCCGGATGGCGTCGGTCGAGCCGGCCCCGGCTCCCGCCGTGCAGGCCCCCATCATCCAAGCCCCTGTCGTGCAGGCCGCCGCCGTGCCGCCCAGGGCGGCCGCGCCGGTCCGGGTCGCCGCCGCCGAGCCGACGCCCGCGGCCCTCGCGCCGAGCCTCGTCCCGCTGCCGGTCGCCCGCCCGTCCGAGCTGCGGCGCCCGGCCATGGCCCCGGCGCCCCGGGTCGCGGCCCGCGCCCTGCCCCGCACCCGCGACGTGTTCCGCGCCGCCATGGCGGAGGAGCCGTCCTTCCTCGAGAAGCTGTTCGGCGTCGGCGCCGCCGCGCCCCGGGCCGAGTCGCGCCAGGCGCTGGCCTATGCCAGCCCGGACGCCCTGCCCCAGGAGGCGCCGCGCACCCGGATCAGCGCGGCCCCGGAATCCGTGGCCGGAACCGCCGTCTACGACATCACCGCCCGCACCGTGACCCTGCCCTCCGGCGAGGTGCTGGAGGCCCATTCCGGCCTCGGCGAGGCCATGGACGACCCGCGCTACGTCCACCTGCGCATGCGCGGCTCGACGCCCCCCGGCACCTACGACCTGACCGAGCGCGAGCGCCTGTTCCACGGGGTCCGGGCGATCCGCCTCAACCCGGTGGGCGGCAGCCGCGCGATCCACGGCCGCGACGGCCTGCTCGCCCACACCTACATGCTGCGCCAGCCCGGCGCCTCGAACGGCTGCGTCTCGTTCCGCGACTACAACCGCTTCCTGCAGGCGTTCCTGCGGGGCGATGTCCGGCGCCTGGTGGTGGTGGCCGGCAGCCGGGGCGACTTCTTCGGCAGCCGGGTCGGCATGGTCGACCGCCCGGGCCGGCGGGGTTGATCTGACGTAGGCCGGATAGAGCGGAGCGCGTATCGGCACGCCCGCACGGCGCTTGAGCGGAGCTCAACGCCGCCGCCCCGAAAGGAACGTGCGGAGTTCGGTTGAGGCGGGGCTGCCCCGAAAGTCCGAGGCTGCCCGCACGGCCCGCGCCTTTACGCGCCCGCCCAAGCCTGCCTTAACGGGGCCAGACGCCAGCCCTGACAAGAGGCACCCGATGAAACTGCCCCGCCGCTTCTTCCAGCCCCTCGCCACCGGCGCGCCGGCCCCGTTCCGCGAGCTGCCGGTGCGGCTGGAGCGGATGATCCACTTTGTCCCGCCCCACAACGACAAGGTCCGCGCCCGGGTGCCCGAGCTTGCTGGCACCGTCGACGTGGTGCTGGGCAACCTGGAGGACGCGGTCCCGGCCGACCAGAAGGAGGCGGCCCGCAAGGGCTTCGTCGCCATGGCGCAGGCGACCGACTTCGCCGCCACCGGCACCGGCCTCTGGACCCGGATCAACGCCCTCAACTCGCCCTGGATCTTGGACGACCTGTTCACGATCGTGGCCGAGGTCGGCAGCAAGCTCGACGTCGTGATGGTGCCCAAGGTCGAGGGGCCCTGGGACATCCACTACGTCGACCAGCTGCTCGCCCAGCTCGAGGCCCGGCACGGGGTGACCAAGCCGATCCTGATCCACGCGATCCTGGAGACCGCCGAGGGTGTCGCCAATGTCGACGCCATCGCGTCGGCCTCGCCGCGGATGCACGGCATGAGCCTTGGGCCGGCGGATCTCGCGGCGTCGCGCGGCATGAAGACCACCCGGGTCGGCGGCGGCCACCCGGATTACCGGGTGCTCAGCGACCCCGCGGGCGACGCCCCCCGGGCCACGGCCCAGCAGGACCTCTGGCACTACACCATCGCCAAGATGGTCGATGCCTGCATGGCCAACGGCCTCAAGGCGTTCTACGGCCCGTTCGGCGACTTCTCCGACGGCGATGCCTGCGAGGCGCAGTTCCGCAACGCCTTCCTCATGGGCTGCGCCGGCGCCTGGACGCTGCATCCGAGCCAGGTGGCGATCGCCAAGCGGGTTTTTGCGCCCGACCCCGCCGAGGTCGCCTTCGCGGCCCGCATCGTCGCGGCGATGCCCGACGGCACCGGCGCCGTGATGCTCGACGGCAAGATGCAGGACGACGCCACCTGGAAGCAGGCCAAGGTCATCGTGGACCTGGCGAAGCTCGTTGCCGCGAAGGATCCGGAGCTGGCGGCGGTGTATCAGCTGGGGTAGCGCGGGGGGGCGACGCGCGCCATCCGGAATCCAAGGCCGGCACGGCCCGGCGATACTCGTTCAGAAGGAGGCGCAGGTCCCCTCTCCCGTGCGGGAGAGGGACAGGGTGAGGGGACAGGTCTTTCCGGATAGGGCAGGTCCCTCACCCCAACCCTCTCCCGCACGGGAGAGGGGGCGCCTCGCGGTTTTCAGACATGAATGCGCCTCCAATCCGTCTATGGAGGCGAGAGCACCCGCGCGCGTGAGAGCGCGGTATCATCCGGTCGATTCGGTGCCGTGCCGTTGAGACGACCCGGTGAGCAAGTCGATCCCGCGTGCCCGCCATCTCCGCCGAAACCAGACCACTGCCGAGGCCAAGCTCTGGCGCGTCCTGCGGAACCGTGCGCTCAACGGCTGGAAGTTCCGCCGCCAGTATCCGATCGACCGCTTCATCGTCGATTTCGCCTGTGTCGAGGCGAGGCTCGTGGTGGAAGTCGACGGCGCAACGCATTCGACCGAGCGAGAGCGTCTCTACGACGCGGCACGGGCGCGGATCATCGAGGCCTGCGGTTTTGCCCTGCTGCGCATCCTGAATGCCGACATCCACCAGGATCTCGACGGTGTGCGCGAGACTATCTGGGCTGCCCTCCCGTCCGGCGATCCGGTGTGACGCCCCTCACCCCCCGAACCGCGCCCGATAATCCTGCGGCGTCGCCGCGACGTGCCGCAAAAAGCTGCGCCGCAGGGTCTCCTCGGAGCCGAAGCCGCAGGTCCGGGCGATGCGTTTTACCGGCTGCGCGGTCTCGGCCAGCGCCCGCCGCGCCGCCTCGATCCGCAGGCGCTCCACGGCCCTGGCCGGGGTGAGGCCGGTCGCCTCCCGGTAGTGCCGGCTGAGGCTGCGCGCGCTCATCCCGGCGGCCTCCGCCAGGACCGGGAGCGAGAGATCCCCCGCCAGGTTGTCGGCGATGAAGGCGTGGAGCGCCCCGAAGCGGTCCTCCCCGGCCTGCAGGGCCAGAGCCGCACTGAACTGCGCCTGCCCGCCGGGGCGCTTCAGGAACATCACGAGGTGGCGCGCCACCGCCAGGGCGAGGTCGCGGCCGAGATCGGCCTCGACCAAAGCGAGCGCCAGGTCGATCCCCGCGGTGACGCCCGCGGAGGTCCAGACCGGGCCGTCCTGCACGAAGATCGGGTCGGGCTCGACCCGGGCCAGCGGGTAGCGCCGGGCCAGGGCGCCGCAATGCTTCCAGTGGGTCACGGCCCGCCGTCCGTCCAAAAGCCCGGCGGCCCCGAGCAGGAAGGCCCCGGTGCAGACCGAGGCGACCCGGCGCGCCCGCCCGGCCCGGTCCCGCGCCCAGGCCACCAGCGCCGGGTCGGCGCAGGCCGCCGTGACCCCGGGGCCGCCGGCGACGATCAGGGTGTCCACCGGCGCGTCGCGACCCGGCAGCGGATCGGCCACCAGGCGCAGCCCGGCCGAGGCGGTGAGCGTCCGGTCGCCGGCCGCGATCACCCGCGGCGTGTACGGCGCCGCCCCGCCGCTCAGGTCGTTCGCCGTGGCGAAGACCTGAAGCGGCCCGGCCACGTCGAGGAGCTGCACCGCCGGGAAGGCCAGCAGCTCCACGGGACGCGGCGCCTGTGGCGAGAAACGAGGGGTCTTTGGCATCTCGGCCAGAACGTGCCGCGGTAAGGTCTCTCTGTCCAGCACGGAGGCTCCGCATGATTCCCCCCGAGACCCATCTGCAGATCGGCTCGCTCCTGTTCGAGGGGCTCGACCAGATCGACCTGACCGGCCCGTTCGAGGTGCTGTCGCGGATCCCGAACGCGACCTACCGGATCTATGGGCCGAACGCGGCGCCGGTGCGCGACGTGCGCGGCCTGCGGATCACCCCCGACGCCACCCTGGCGGAGGCGCCGCGCCTCGACGTGCTGCACATCCCCGGCGGCCAGGGCCAGGAGGCGCTGATGCGGGACGCGGCCGTGCTCGGCTGGATCCGCAGCCAGGCCGCGGGGGCTTCGCACGTCTTCTCGGTCTGCACCGGCGCGCTCCTGCTCGGGGCGGCCGGGCTGCTGGTCGGGCGCCGGGCCACGACCTACTGGAACGCGGTCCACCTGCTGCCCTGGTTCGGGGCGGAGGCGGTCGATGCGCGGGTGGTGATCGACCGCGCCGAGGACGGCCGCACCTGGCTGTTCGCCGCCGGCGTCACCGCCGGGATCGACGGCGCGCTCCGGCTCGCGGCCGAGCTGCGCGGCGACGATGCCGCGCGGGCGATCCAGCTCGGTATGCAATACGCCCCGGAGCCGCCCTTCGACAGCGGCACCCCGCGCAGCGCCCCGCCGGCGATCGTGGCGCAGGTCCGGGCGGCGACGGCCGGCCTCACCGCCCGGCGCGAGGCCACCGCCCGGGCGATCGCGGCCGAGCTCGGCATCCCGGCCCCGTGACCGGCCGAATCACAGTTCGGTCACCGGGAGATGACGACGGCCCGGTGACACGCCCCGGCATCGGGCCTATCTGTCCGCTCTGGACGGACAGAGTCATGACGGACGTAACCCTGAGAACCGCAAAATTCGCGATCGGTGCGGTGGTGCGCCACCGGATCTACCCGTTCCGGGGCATCGTGTTCGACGTCGATCCGGTCTTCGACAACACCGAGGAATGGTGGCTGGCGATCCCCGAGGAGGTCCGGCCGCGCAAGGACCAGCCGTTCTACCACCTGCTCGCCGAGAACGCCGAGACCGAGTACGTCGCCTACGTCTCCGAGCAGAACCTCCTGCCCGACACGTCCGGCGAGGCCCTGCGCCATGCCGGCATCGCCGAGATGTTCGAGCGCGACGCGGCCGGCGGCTACCGCATGCGCGACCGCGTCCGGAACTGACTCGTCGAAGCGACGGCTCTGACCCGGGCCGGTCTGCGCAGAGCGCGCGACGGGGGCCGCGGCCCGTCTTCGAAGGCAAGCGGTGATCCCCCGCCTTCCCGGCTCAGGCTTCCGTGATCCTGTGCGCCCCCGCGCAGCCTGCCAACGCCCAGTCCCGGGTTCCCGAAGGGCGAGCCCTTCGGCGGGGATCGGGGCGGAGCCCCGAGGCGAGCGCCCACGAAAAAGGGGCCGAACCTCCCGGTCCGACCCCCCGATCGCATTCTGGTGAGGCCTTACTTGCTGGTGACGCCTTACTTGGCCGCCGGAGCCGGCGTGGCAGCGCCGTTCGCCGGGGCCGCGCCGCCCTGCTGCTCGAGCTTCTTGCGCATGTCCTCGCTGCGCTTCTCCAGCTCGGCCTGGAGCTTCTTCTGCTGCTCCTCGAGCACCTTCGGGTCGATGGCCGGGCCGTCGAAGGCCTTGCCGAAGCCGGCCAGCGGCACCGCGAAGGTGACCTCGCGCTGGGTCTGGTTCTGGACCGAGACGTTGAGGGTCGTGCCCTTCTTCATGGCGGCGATGACGCCGGCATCGACGCCGCCGGCCTCGGCGAAGCAGCCGTTCGGGAAGCAGACCGCGAAGCGGCCCGGGGTGGCGGCCTGGCCGTCGACGTTGAAGCGGATGCCCGGCTGCAGCAGCAGGCCGAGCGGCAGCAGGTAGCGCACCACGCGCACCTCCTGCTTCTGGGCGGCGTTCTTCATCTCGTAGACGGCCACGGCCAGCACGGGCTGGCCTTGGTCGGACACGAAGTCGCGCGTGGTGTAGCAGATGTCGGTGCCGGAGCCCTGGTCCTTGCCGCAGACCTTGGTCCAGTCGGCCTGGCTCGGCTCGGACTTCACGGCCACGATCTGCGGGCCGGTCTGGGCGGCGGCGCCGGCGGGCGTGTTGGCGGCCGGGGTGTTCGGCGCGGCGGGGGCGGGAGCGGTCGGCGCGGGGGCGGCGGGCTTCTTCGCCTGGGCGAGCACCGGGGCGGCTGCGAGGCCGAGGCCCGCGAGGCCGAGGAGGGCGGCGCGTGCCAGCGTCGCGGGGCGGGTGAAGGACATCGGCTCTGACCCCTTTGGAGAAACGTGGTGTGGCTTGCGGAATGCGGAGCCGGCCTGACGGGCTGGTCCGCCGGACCACCGGATGCGCAGCGCCGTGGCGTGCCTCCCGGGGCTCCGGATGAATCGGTCCGACCATCGGGCGGGGATGGGCGCCGGTTGCGCGCATCCCTCGCCCCGGCGACCGGGCGGCCTGCCTGTCCCCTCCGAATGAGGCGAAGGCATGACACCGCGGCACCGAGCGCCCCTCGGGGAACCCCGTGCCGCAGCCGGCCCCCGATAGGCCTGCGCCTCTCCGGCTGCAAGCGCGACGTCGCCCGGCCGCGCCATCGAACCAAGCGGTCGGCCATCCGCGGCGACGACAGCCTCGCTCAAGTGAACGGGTCTTAGCTGGGGGTTAACCATAGTCGGCCGACCATGCGGGTGGATCTGCAGTGTGGGAGGGGGGCGGATTGAGCGCGTTCGCGGTGGCGGAGAGGACGGCCGACGCCGCGCCGGATGCGTCCGCGCGGTCCGGCGGCCTGTCGGCCAGCCTGTTCGCGGCGGCCCGGACCGGCCCGCAGCGCACGGCGCTGCGTGATTCGGGGGACCGGGTGGCCTGGTGCGGGCGCCCGCCGATCACCTGGACCTACGCGGCCGCGGCCGAGATCGTCGGCCGCCTCGCCCGCGGGATCGGCGCGTGGCGGCTGCCCGCCGGCAGCCGGGTCGGCCTGTGGTTCTCCGGCGGCGCCGAATCGGCCCTCGCCCACCTGGCCGTCGAGGCGGCCGGCCACCTCCCCTGCCCGATGCCCGCCCTCTGGGATGCCGACCAGCTCTCGGCCGGGATCGCGTCCGCCGGCCTGGTCGCGGTGCTGACGGAGGGCCGCCGCGGCGCCCGCCGCCCGGCCGAGGATCTCGCCCGCGCGGCCATGGGCCATTTCGGCCTGCGCTACCTCGCGGCCTTCGGTCCGGGCATTCCGGACGGCGTGATCAGCCTCGACGCGATGGCCCTGGAGCGCGGAATCGTCGAGCCCGTGGCGAGCCTCGGCCTCGTCACCTTCGCGGCGGGCGATCCGGCCCGGCCGGTCTACCGCAGTGCGGCGGCGCTCGCTGCGGCGATCGAGGCCCATCTCGACACCCTCCCGGTGACGGCGGACGAGCGGATCCTGACGCTCCTGCCGGCCCACGACCTGCGCGGCCTGGTGACCGGCCTCGGGGCGGCGCTCGCGGTCGGCGCCAGCCTCGAGACCGTGATTCCCTTCGACGAGGCCGGCTTCCGGGCCGGCCTGATGCGGCCGGTTCCGACCCGGCTTGTGGTCCCGTCCCTGATCGAGGCGGCGCTCGCGGCCATGCCTCTCCCCTGGACCGTGCGGGCCCTCAACGTGATCCACCGGGCGCCCGCGCGCGCGATCGTGAGCGCGGCCCCCGAATCGCCCGGGGCGCGCCGCCTCGATTCGCTGGTCTTCGACGAGGATGTGGTCCTCACGCGACCGGGCGGGCGCGACCTCGCCGCGACCCTGGCCCACCCTGACCGGGCGCCCCTGCCCCGGGCGCTCCTCGATCTCGCGATCCTGGATCCCGGCGACGGGCTGGAGGGCCCGCTGGTCTATCGCGGCCTGGCCTGCGCCACGGCGGCACTCCCCCGCGGCGGCATCCCGGAGCTGGAGGTCGAGGCGTGGCGGGACTCGGGCTGTCGGCCGATCCTGTCCGACGGGGTCGTGACCGGGGTGGAGACAGCCTGAACGGCGGCCTTTCGTCGGTTCATCCGGCGCTCAGGCGTGGCAGATAATCTCGCAAGCGCACATGACGGGACGGATCCGATCCGCGCCTTCGTGGGTTTCGCTTCGGATTGTGGTTCTGGCTATCTTCCCAAGCCACGCTTCATGAGGTACCGCTCAAGCCTATGGGTGCGCTGCAACAAGTGCTCGTGGTCGATGACGGCGTCCGCGCCGTGGACCGGTCCCTTTCGGGCGAGCTGGCCAACCTCGGCTACGCAAGTGTCACCGCCTCGATGGAGGCGGCGGACGATGTCCTGGCCGTGATCGCCCGCCCGGCGGCGGTGCTGCTCCAGGCCCCGACCCGTCGCGATCCCGCCTATGCCCGCCGCGCCGCACGCCTGCGCGGCCAGCTGCGCGACCGCGGTATCCCGGTCATCCTGATCGGCGACGCCGCCGAGGGCCGGGCCGGCGGCCCGGTGGACCTCGCCACCCGCCTCGGCGCCTACGTGGCGGCCCAGCCAGACCTTTAGAAACGCGTTCCTCAACCGACGCCGCGCTACGTCATCGCGAGCGCAGCGAAGCGACCCAGGGCCGCGCGCGGTTGCCCGAATCGTGGCGCATCACCGGGTCGCTTCGCTGCGCTCGCGATGACAATCCAGGATGGCACGCCCGGACGATCGGGTCCGATGCGGCCAAGGCCAGTCTAGCGCCAACCGAGAGAACGCGTTCAGCGCGCCCCGCGCATCAGTTCCGGCGCGCCGAGTCGCGGCAGCACGCCCTCGCGCATCACCACCCGCCGGAGCGGGCCGAGATACGACATCGCCAGCAGCCCGAGGCCCCGGAGCGCGTCGACCGGGACGAGATCCGTGAGCAGGCTGCGGTTCAGGAGATCGACCGCTGCGGTGCGGGCGGCGGCATCGAGGCGCCGGCTGCGGGCGTAGCCGTCGAGCACCGGCCGGGTACCGGGATCGCGGCCGTCCCGGGCCGCGGCCACCAGCGCGTCGCGCAGGGCGGCGGCGTCGCGCAGGCCGAGATTGAGCCCCTGCGCGCCGATCGGCGGGAAGACGTGGGCCGCCTCGCCGACCAGGGCCAGGCGCTGCGCCACCGGGCTCGACACCGAGAGGCCGCGCATCGGCACGAGGCCCCGGGGGCCGTCGACCCGCATCGCGCCCAGCATCGCCCGGGCCTGCCGCTCCACCGCCTGGCCCAGAGCCGCGTCGTCGAGCGCCGCCAGCCGCCGCGCCGCGCCCTCCCCGGTGACCCAGACCAGGCTGGACCGGTATCCGCCCGGCAGCGGCACCAGGGTGAACGGGCCGGAGCGGGTGTGGAACTCGGTCGAGACGTCCCGGTGCGGACGGTCATGGGCCAGGATCGTGGTGATGGCGCTCTGCGGGTAGGTCCAGTCGCGCACGCGCACGCCGCTGGCGGCCCGCAGCGGTGAGCGCGCGCCGTCGGCGCCAACCACCAGCTTGGCCGCGACCGTGCCGCCATCCGCCAGGGTCAGGCGCGCGACCGCCTCGCCGGGGGCGGCCCCGGCGGCATCCGCCTCGACCAGGGTGAGATTTTTTTGGGCGCGGGCGCGGACCCGCAGGCTCTCCACCAGGCGGGCGCTCTCGACGTTCCAGCCGAAGGCATCGAGGCCGATCTCGGCGGCCTGGAAGCGCACCGGCGGCGGCCGGAACAGGCTGCCGGTGTCGTCGATGATCTGCAGGGTGCAGAGCGGGCTCGCATGCGGGGCCACGGCCTCCCAGGCGCCCAGGGCCCCCAGGAAGCGCACCGACCCGTCGAGCAGGGCGACCGTGCGCCCGTCCGCCACGGGGGCGTGGCGGCCGACCAGGGCCGTCCGGATGCCGGCCTGGGCGCTCGCCAGGGCGGCGGCCAGCCCCGCGGCCCCCGCGCCCACCACGGCGACGTCGAATGCTGCCCCTTCGGCCCTGCTGCCCTGCACGATTGCTCACCCGTTCCCGTGCCGATTCCGCTGCCCGGCCCGTGTTTCCTATCTGAGCTTTCCGGTATCCCTGCCAAGCCCGATCCGCGAAGGCCACAGCGCCGCAGCCCGGAGCAACGCATGCCGACACGATTTGGACTGGCCTCCAGCTTTTCCACGGTCGCCCCGCACTACGACGCCACGCGCCATATCCCGGCTGCCAGCCTGCACGCCTGCTACGACCGGCTGATCGCGGCGGGGCTGTTCCCGGGGCATGGCCGGATCTGCGATGCCGGATGCGGCACCGGGCAGATTTCCCTACCCCTGGCCGAACGCGGCTACATGGTGGCAGGCTACGATATCGCCGCCGAGATGGTGCGACTCGCGCAAGCGAAGTGCCGGTCGGGTTGGCAGGCCAGCTACGCGGTGGCCGATGTCCGGGCGCTGCCTGAAGCGGATGCCGCCTTCGACGCCATCGTCGTCTCCAAGCTGTTCATGCACATCGCCGATTGGGAGCTGGCCTGCCGGGAGCTGATTCGGGTGGCGCGTCCCGGCGCTCCGCTCGTGCACATTCGCGATCGGGATGCTTACGGCCAAGCCGTCCGCCGGCATTTCACGAACCGGATCCGGGCGGCGGGCATCGACACGCTGTTTCTCGGACCGGACCCGGGATCGAGCGCGGAACTCGTCGCCTTCATGGCCGCGCAGGGCTGGACCCGGATCCCGGTGGCGATGTCCGACATCGCCTGGCGCTTCGAGACCTCTGCGGGCGACACCCTGCGGGGCCTGCGCGAGCGCATCTTCGCCGAGTTCTGGTACGTACCGGAGGCCGTCTACGCGCAGGCCCTCGCCGACACGGAGGCTTGGGCCGAGGCTGAGCCCGGCGGCCTCGACCGGACCGAGATTATGACGCCGCACCTCGCGGTCGAGGTGTTCCGGCCGGAAGGCTGACAGGCGCCTCACCCGAGGAACGCCGACAACTCGCGAAAAACCTCGTCCGGCCGCTCCTCCTGCAGGGTGTGACCGCAATCGAGTGCCCGGCCCGAGACGTCGGTGGCCTTCTCGCGCCAGGTCTCCAGCACGTCGTAGGTCTGGCCGACCGTGCCCTTCGCGCCCCAGAGCGCGAGCACCGGCGCCGTGATCCGCGCGTCCGAATCGGCCGCGTCGTGCTCCAGGTCGATGCCCGCCGCCGCCCGGTAATCCTCGCAGATCGCGTGGCGGCAGGCCGGGTCGCTGTAGCAGCGCAGGTACTCGGCGAAGAGGTCCGGCGGCGTCGAGCCCGGGGTCTTGGACTGGCCCTCGATGTGGTGGCGCAGGAAATATTCCGGATCCGCCCCGATCAGCCGCTCCGGCAGGGGATGGGGCTGGATGAAGAAGAACCACCAGAAATACCGGGTGGCGAAGGCCTTGTCGGTGCGGGCGTACATCGTCGCCGTGGGGGCGATGTCGAACAGGGCGAGGCGCTCGACCCGCTCCGGATGGTCCAGGGCCAGGCGGTGGGCGACGCGGCCGCCGCGGTCGTGGCCGACGAGCGCGAACCGGTCGTGGCCCAGCGCCCGCATCACCGCCACCGCATCCGCCGCCATGGCGCGCTTGGCGTAGGCCGCGTGGCGCTCGCCGCCCGGGGGCTTGTCCGAATCGCCGTAGCCGCGCAGGTCCATCGCCACGACCGTGCGGCGTTCGGCCAGGCGCGGGGCGACGTGCAGCCAGGTGGACAGGGTCTGCGGGTGGCCGTGCAGCAGCAGGACCGGCGGCCCGGAGCCGCCGGAGCGCGCATGGATCGTCACACCCGGCGCGGTCTCGATCCGGTGCCGGTCGAAGCCCGGCAGGAAATCCGTCGTCATGCGGTCGGTCGCCTCCGTGCCCTGCGCCCGTGTACCTTGCGCCGCACTGGCGCGCCGGGATGCACCGGATGATAAGGCGCCTCCGGCAGGATGTCCGCCGAGCCACCATGACAGATGCACGCGCGACTCAGGACGCCGCCCTCCGGGACGCGGCCGTGAACGACCCGGACGCGGAGGCGCCGGAGGGCGAGGCCGTCCGCGCGCCGCTGCTGCGCCCGAGCATCCTCGACCCGCTGTTCGCCCCGGTCCGGGCCCTGCCGGGCGTCGGCCCCAAGATGGCGCCGCTGATCGAGAAGCTGCTCGGCACCCCGGAGCGGGAGGCCCGGGTGGTGGACCTGCTGTTCCACCTGCCCCAGGGCGGCGTCCCGCGCCGGCTGATGGGCTCGGTCAGCGAGGCGCCCGTGGGCGAGCCGGTGACCGTCGGGGTCACCGTGGTGGCGCACCGCCCGGCCCAGATCGGATCGGGCAAGCGTCCGCACCGGGTGCTGGTGGAGGATTCCACCGGCGACATCTCCCTGGTGTTCTTCGGCATGCCCCGGGCCCGGGTGGAGAAGATGCTGCCGCTGGGGGCGCATCGCTACATCACCGGCCGGATCGACCTGTGGGACGGCACCCGCCAGATGGTCCACCCGTCCCGGATCGTGGACGAGGCGGGGCTCGCCGAGCTGCCCGCCGTCGAGCCGATCTACGGCGCCACCGAGGGGCTAACCTCCCGGGCGATCAACAAGCTCGCCGTGGCGGCCCTGGAGCGCCTGCCGATCCTGCCCGAATGGCAGGACCCGGCCTGGCTGGAGAGGAACCGCCTGCCCGCCTTCGCGGATGCCCTGCGCGTCGAGCACCGCCCCGAGGAGCCCCTCCCGAAGGCCGAGGACCCGCTCCAGCCGCCCCCCGCCACCCCGGCAAGGCGGCGCCTGTCCTACGACGAGCTGCTGGCTTCGCAGCTGGCGCTGGCCCTGATGCGCGCCCGCCAGCGGCGCAAGGCCGGCCGGGTCAATGCCGGCGACGGCGCCTTGAGCAGCCGGATCCAGGCCGCCCTGCCCTTCGCGCTCACCGGCGCCCAGGCCCGGGCGGTGGCGGAGATCCGCGCGGATCTCGCGGCGCCGCGTCGGATGCTGCGCCTGCTCCAGGGCGATGTCGGCTCGGGCAAGACCGCGGTGGCCTTGCTGGCCATGGCCTCGGCCGTGGAGGCCGGGCGGCAGGCCGCCCTGATGGCCCCCACCGAGATCCTGGCCCGGCAGCATTTCGAGCGGCTGCAGCCGCTGGCCGGCGGTCTGCGTCTGCGCCTGATGACCGGCCGCGACCGGGCCGCGGAGCGCAAGAGCACGCTGGCCGCCCTCGCGGCGGGCGAGATCGACATCCTGGTCGGCACCCACGCCCTGTTCCAGGAGGCCGTGACGTTCCGGGACCTCGGCCTCGCCGTCGTGGACGAGCAGCACCGGTTCGGGGTCCACCAGCGCCTGGCGCTCGGCGCCAAGGGCGAGGCGGTCGACTTCCTGGTCATGACCGCGACGCCGATCCCGCGCACTCTGGCGCTGACCTTCTTCGGCGACATGGACGTCTCGGTCCTCGACGAGAAGCCTGCCGGCCGCCAGCCGATCCGCACCATCACCCTGCCGACCGAGCGGATCGACGAGGTGGTGGCCGGTCTCGCCCGGGCAATCGCCACGGGCGAGCGGGTCTACTGGATCTGCCCGCTGGTCGAGGAATCCGAGTTCATCGACCTCGCTGCCGCGGCCGAGCGGTTCGACGACCTGAAGCAGCATTTCGGCGACGCGGTCGGGCTGATCCACGGCAAGATGCCGGGCCCCGAGAAGGACGCCGCCATGGCCCGCTTCGCCGCCGGGGAGACCAAGGTCCTGGTCTCGACCACGGTGGTCGAGGTCGGGGTCGACGTGCCCGAGGCGACCATCATGGTGATCGAGCATGCCGAGCGGTTCGGGCTGGCGCAGCTGCACCAGCTCCGCGGCCGGGTCGGGCGCGGCTCCAAGGCGTCCTCGTGCCTGCTGCTCTACCGGGGTCCGCTCGGCCAGGTGGCCCGGGCGCGGCTCGAGATGATGCGCGACAGCGAGGACGGCTTCCGCATCGCCGAGGCCGACCTGAAGCTGCGCGGCGAGGGCGAGGTGCTGGGCACCCGCCAGTCGGGCCTCGCGGCCTTCCGGCTGGCACGCCTCGAGAGCGACGGCGACCTGCTGGAGGCCGCCCGGGACGACGCCCGGATGATCGTCGAGCGCGATCCCGGCCTGAAGAGCCCGCGCGGGCAGGCGCTTCGGGTGCTGCTCTACCTGTTCGAGCGCGACGCCGCGATCCGGCTGATCGGGGCCGGCTGACCGGGCCTTTCCTGAACGGCGCCGTTCAGGAAAGCGCGCCGTTCAGGAAAGCACCTCCCGTCCATGTGCGCTGGAGAACATGCCGGACAAAACCGCCGCCTGATGCACGGCAGGCACGACCTGCCAAGAAAGGCCATATTTGTCAGGTGCTTGCATGTGGGGCCGCGCGCTTCAGGGCCGGCTCGGAGGGGGCGGGAAAGCGCGTAGGCAAGGGCCTTGACCTTGCATCAGCCACAATCTTCCCTTAACTGCAGATGAACGAATGGCCCGGTAAGCCGGGACATCACGGACGAATCTGGAGGACGGACATGTCGAACGGACTGTTCCAAAACCTGCCGGGCTCCCACGAGATGGCCGGTATCCAAGCCCTACCGACCGAGCCCTGGCTGCTGCCGATCTCGGATGGCGCCGCCGCGGCGGTGACGAAGACGTCGGAGGATCTGCAGGCCGCCGTCCGGCGGGCCGCGCGTCCCTTCTGGCTGGCCGCCAACGGGCTCTGCATCGCGCTGGGCCTGGCCCTGACGATCCAGTGCACCACCGGTTGGAGCCCGACCCCGACCCGCAGCGCCGTGACGGTCGCCCAGGCGACGCCGCCGACCATCGCGCCGCAGACGGCGTCGCTGCAGCGCTGACACGCGGATCACGCGACCGAGGTTTCAGGGCCGTCCCGCGCATGCGGGGCGGCCCTTTCCTTTGGCGGTCACGCGTCCTGCGGCTCCCGCTGGGCCGCCGGGTCGCCCGCCTGCTGCGCAGCCCGGAGGGACGCCGCCATGGCGTGCAGGCGGCCCTGCGGGTCCTCCGGCTGGATCACGCCCGCCGACATCACCAGCTTGGCCGCGTCGTCGACGCTGATATGCACCTCCACCACTGCGGAGCGCGGCAGGTAGAAGAAGAAGCCCGTGGTCGGGTTGGGGGCGCAGGGCAGGAACACCCCGACCATCTCGTCCGCCCCGGCCGCGTTGCGGGCCTGGAGCGCGCCCTCGACCTCCGGGGATGCGGGGGCCGACAGGAACACCACCGACCACGTGCCCTTCACCGGGAACTCGACCAGGCCGACCGTGCGGAACGAGGTGCCGTTGGCCGAGAACAGGGTCTCGAAGATCTGGCGCAGGCCCTTGTACAGGCCGGAGATCACCGGGGTCCGGGCCAGCAGCACCTCGCCGAACTCGATCACCGAGCGGCCGACCAGGTTGGCCGTCAGGAAGCCCAGCAGCGTCACCGCCAGGAACGCGATGACCAGGCCCAGCCCCGGGATCGAGAACGGCAGGTAATGGTCCGGCAGGTAGCTCGCCGGCACCAGCGGCTTCACGAAGGAATCGATCAGCGCGATGAACCACCACGTGATGTAGGCGGTGATCGCCAGCGGGCCGGCCACGATGATGCCGGTGAGGAAATAGGTGCGCAGCCGCCCCCGCGCGCTGACCCGCGTCTTCGGGGTGGCGGGGCCGGGCGCGGATGCGTCGGGCTCGGGAGCCTGAATCGGCGGGGAACTCGGCGCCACGGGTGCCCTCTCGGCCGCTCGATGCGCGGCGATCCTGCCCGGGGGCGATCGAGCCCCCGAGGGCACAGGTAGCGGCTGCGCTTGCCCGCCTCAAGGGCGGCCCGATCGATGGATGTTCTCGGGGGCTCCGCCCCCGAACCCCGCCAAAGGGCTGAGCCCTTCGGGAACCCGGGATTCAGAACGCCAGGGCCGGCATCGCCTCGCGAGGGATGACGGCGCCGCGATGCCCGATCACGGCGCCCGCCAGGCGGTGCGCCTCGGCGGCGGCGGATTCCGGGGCCAGCCCGGCGATGCGGGCCGCGATGTAGCCCGCCGCGAAGCTGTCACCGGCGGCCGTGGTGTCGACCACCCGCTCCACCGGGCCGGCCGGAACGGCGGTCTCGCTCGCCCCGTGCAGCACCCGCGCGACCGGGTTGGGGCCGTCCGAGGTCTTCAGCACGATCTCGGCGCGGCCGCGATGGCGCAGCACCTCGTCCTCGCCCGCCGCGCCGAACAGCCAGTCCATGTCCTCCACCGAGGCGAAGATCAGATCCGCCTGCGCCAGGGCTGCGCGGAACGCGGTGCGGGCCACCTCCCAGTCCGGCCAGCCGCGGGGCCGGTAATTGGTGTCGAACGCGACCAGCCCGCCCCGGGCGCGCTGGGCCGCCAGGGTCTCGGCCAGGGCGGCGCGGCCCGCCTCGCCGTAGAGCGACAGGCTGATGCCGGAGACGTAGACGAGGTCGTCGGTCTCCAGGGCGGCGCGGGTTTCGGGAGCGCCCGGCTCGGCGAACAGGTCCCGGGCGGCGGCGCTGTCGCGCCAGTAATGGAAGCTGCGCTCCCCGGCTTCGTCGGTGCGGATGATGTAGAGGCCCGGCATCCGGCCCGGCAATCGCCGGATCCGGCCGAGGCCGATACCCTCACGGCTCCAGGCCTCCACCATCGCGTCGCTCCAGGGATCGTCCCCGAGGGCGGTCACGTAATCGACCGTCACGCCGAGGCGGGCGAGGTAGAGGGCGGTGTTGAGCGTATCGCCGCCGAAGCCGCGGACGAGGCTCCCGTCCGGCCGCTCCGACAACTCGACCATGCACTCGCCGACGCAGGCGACCCTCATGCGGCTTCTCCCTGTGCGGCGCCGTCCGCCGGCCTCGCAACGGATCGGCACCGTTCGGCGCGCCCTGTCAATCGCAGGGCCGCTCGAGGCCCCGGAGCTCCCGGCGCATAACCGCCGCACCGCGCGGCGGCACTGCGTTCCGGGCGCACTCGCAAGGCGCACTTGCAAAATGAGCAGGCTCCCGTGCCGCTAGTGCTTGCCGTAATCCGCACTCTTCCTGTCCGAAAGGAGGCATTCGCTGCCAATCAAGGCAGGAATGACAGGAGATTCAGGCTTGGGCATACGATATTTCAGCCGAACTGAATCTTTCATTTTAGCGTGACATTAAATTTATTCTGTCATGCATTGTCGGATATGCGGTTCGGGCCTACTTCACGACATTCTTTCCGACGGTAAGCAAGATCATGCGGTTTTTATCGATCTGGAACGATCGATGCAGAGGTCGATGCATATCCGATCTACCTGAAGAACGGGGTGAGGCGAAAAGCCGATACGTATACGGTATTGGGATCGATGCGTCGGGGACATCGGAATGTATCGTTTTATACGAAATACGCGTCCGGTCCTCGTGCGGGACAGGACGTGCCGGGTCCGTGCCTCGACTGACGGGGCCTGTGCCCAGGGATCGGCGCCAGCTGACAGCCAGCCGGGTCCGACCAATCCCGGTGCCCGAGATTAGATCCGAGATGATGTGAGATGTTTCATTCCGCCCTGAGTGCCTTGACGTTCTCATCCGGAGAATTTCTGACGATCACTGAGAGCCGGGGGTTGAGCGGCGCCTGGAGCTGGGTGCTCGCGGGTGGCGAGCAGATCTGGTCGCCGGGATTTTTTCGCCTTCTCGGGCTCGTCCCGAATGCCGCCAAGGCGGATTACGACCTCCTCTTGAGCCTGGTCCATCCGGAGGATCGGCACCGGCTGCCTTCGCTCGGCGAGGTCCGGCAGGGCCATGTCCCGCCCGAGACGACCGTCCGGGTCATCCGCCCGAACGGCACGGTGCGTGTGCTCTCGCTGATGATGGAGGCGCGCTTTTCCGGAGAGGGGCGGCCCGTCGCCATCAATGGGTCGGCGCTCGACGTCACCGACCGGGAACAGCTGTCGCTGATGCGCAAGGAGGAGCGGCGGCGGCGGGGGGCGCTCTACCTCACCGAGCACATCGCGGCCTTCTCGGTCGGCCTCGATCTCCGGCACGAGTTTCCCTTCGAGATGGCGCAGGTTCACGGGTTGCCGCACGAGGAGATCTGCCTCAACCCCTACGCCATGATCGTTCCTGAGGAGCGCCAGGCCTTCCAGGATGCGGCCTTGACGCAGATCGAGCGGCAGGAGTTCTTTCAGGGCACGGCTCATGAGCGCCTGGCCAACGGCGAACTCTGGCATTTCAAGATCATCACGGTGCCGGTCCGGGATCCGGACGGCATCTATCTCGGACGCTGCGGGCTGAAATGCCCGGTCCAGAGTCCGATACCCGCGTCGCTGGCTCTGGGCGAGGCGCTCGACCAGGCCGTAACCGGCCACCATCTGCGCGCCGCCCGCGCCCTACTCGACTGGTCGATGATGGACCTGGCCCGGGCCAGCGGCATGTCGCATTCCACCGTCCGGCGCCTGGAGGAGGACAGCGAGCATCGCGGGAGCCGCTCCCGCCTCCAGGCTGTCGCCGCGTTGCGTCGCGCCGGTATCCGCTTCATCCCGATGGATGACGGCACGCTGGCGGTGGCCAGAGGCTGAGCCGGGTCGACCGACCGCGGCGATGGCCGCGAGCGGTCGGCGGAGCGTGCGGGTGACGCGCTCCGGGATCGTCTCGAAACGCATGGGTTCGGGTCCCGGGGCGCGGGACCCTCAAGGCGCGCGTCCCGCGCGGTCGGTCCGGTTGGCCCAAAACCGGGATCCGGCCCGCGCAGGGACGCGCACGCTCATTCAGCCGACCTTGTGGCCGAGCTGGATCGCCTTGGCGATCTGCGAGCGCCGCTCGGCGTAGCTCGGGGCGACCATCGGGTAGTCGGCGGGCAGGCCGAACTTGGCGCGGTAACGCTCAGGTGTGAGACCATGGGCGGTGAGGTGCCGCTTGAGCGTCTTGTAGGGCCGGCCGTCGATGAAGCTGATCAGGCCATCCTGGCCGATCGAGGCTTCGATCTGCGCGGCCGTCGGACCGGTCCAGGCCGAGGTCGAGCCGGGGGTGGCGCCCTGCAGCACCGAGATGGCCGTGTGAACCTGGTCGATCAGAACCGGCAACTCGCCGACGCCGACGGCGTTTCGCGATACATAAGCAGCGACCAATGAAGCCGTGCATTTGATCAAGTCATAATTCGGTTCTTGCGGCTTTTCGTGCAATTCAATCGTGTTCATAGTCCCCTCGCTTCAGGTTTTCGGCGCTTTAAAAGTTTTGTTGCAGAATATACCGATAATTTTACCGGCGGGTGCTGCTCAAACTTCAGCCCGACTGCTGATGCTCCGCCAAAATTGGCGACTAACAATACGAAATGTGTGCGAATTGTCTAGGGTTTACCTTGGATAGTCTTTGAACGCTTTTTGTCCTACAAATCCAACACGAGGTTGCCAAGCCTGCGGGCGGTGACAATTATTGCTCATTTGCAAAGATCGGTGTCGCGCTCATCCTGGGTCGACCGCAGCGAGTTGCGGCCCGGAGACCGCGCATCTTCATTGGCGGTGCGTGATCGAGGCAACAGTTCAAAGAAATGGTCAGATGTCGCCTGGATTCCGGAAGGTATTCATTTCACAGTGCGTTCATAACGATCACTTTGATATCGTGTATTCTGTAATATTTGGACAAATTATATCCTAGTTAATTATATACATTTTGCTTAGCGGCGTAATTCGTCTTCGTTCCTGAGGTTGTCCGACACAAAACAGGATGTTAAGCCTTGCCTAGGTCAATTTGTGTCAAATAAATTGTCATCTATAGGATTATGATATGAAAAGATTGATCTTTACAGTTATTATCGAGGCGATCTTTCTAAGTCACTCGTATTCAGCAGATCTTACCAAGAAACCAATCGTCGAATCAGGTGGCGGGCCCGCACCGGTTTGGACCGGATTCTACGGCGGCCTCTTCGCCGGATACGGAGCCCTGGACAGCGCGACGCGGTTCGATTGCATTGGGCCGAACGGGGTGCTCGGCGCAGTCGGTTGCCCGATCATCGCGACCCGCAAGGGAACCGATGATGCTTTCATCGCGGGTGGCGAGATCGGCTACAACCGGCTTTTCGGGGCGCACCTGCTCGTCGGCGGCGCGGCGGATTACCAATTCACCCGCCTCTGGGATTACGGGGCCCGCGAGGGGACTTTCCAGGCCGTCGGCGGGGGCGATTATCCGCTGAGCACTGCGCATGCTGGGCAGCGGCTGGACAACCTTGCGACGCTGCGGGGCAAGGTTGGTCTCGCCACCGGCCCGACGCTGGTCTACGCGACCGGCGGGCTCGCGGTCGGCAACGTCCGTATCGACTCGACACAGGCCCTGCTGGGCCAATTTGGTCCGAGTTTTGATGCCCGCCATGGGGAGGTTCGTCTCGGCTATGTAGTCGGTGCTGGCCTCGAATATGCCTTCAGCGAGCATCTCTCGGCCAAGGTCGAAGGCCTGTATTACAATCTCGGCAGTCATGCGGTCTTCGACGACACTACTGACTATCGTATTGGTGCGCGCGCTTCCACGGACGGGTTCCTGGCCCGGGTCGGTCTGAACTACCGGTTTGGCGATGGGGTGCACGTTCCGCCAGCAGGCGTCGCTCCGGGTGGCGGAGTCTGGGATTTCGAGGGTGGCGTACGCTACTTCTATAGTTCGGGCGGCCCCCGCTACACACTCGGATCTGACCGGCGACCTGGACAAGTCAATTCCCGGCTGACCTATCAGGATACGGATGGCCATGCGGGCGAAGGCTTCGCCCGGATCGATCACAACCCGACGGGCTTGTTCGCCAAGGGCTTCCTCGGTTCGGGCGGCGTCACCTCCGGCCGTCTGTACGACGAAGACTTCCCGCCCGCCATACGCCCCTACTCGAAGACCCTCTCGCAGATCAAAGACGGCGACATCAGCTACGGCGTCGTCGATCTTGGCTACACAGCACTCCGCCGGGACGGCTTCAGCCTGGGCGGATTTATCGGATACCAGTACGACGCCGAACTGGCCAATGGGTACGGTTGCACCCAGGTCGCTGGAGGCACCATTTGCGCGCGCCGCAATGCCGTGGCGAGCGACATCAACGTCCTGAGCGAGAACCTGCGATGGGATGCGCTGCGGATCGGCCTCATTGGTGCTGCACGGTTCGATCGGTTCAAGATCAGCCTGGAAGGCGCCTACCTGCCCGTCGTGACCGCGACCGGCGTTGACCGGCACTGGCTCCGGCCGAACATCAACCCGCTCCCACAAACGGGCGATGGGGATGGCTATTTCGCCGAGGGCATCGTCTCGTACGACCTAACGCCCGCCGTCAGCATCGGCTTCGGCGGCCGCTACTGGCGGATGCAGACCGGTTCGGGCCGTATCAAGTTCCCGTTCTCCCCCGGCAGCCCGACCAAGTTCGAGACCGATCGCTACGGCGTCTTCGCCCAGATCTCCTACAAGCTGTCGGATCTGGGGCTTGGCGGATCGGACGCTCAACCGGTTCTCGCACGCAAGGACTGATCCGGGTCGAGTCGAGGCTCGGGAGCGGTGCTCGGTTCGTGTGAAACCAGCACCGTATCCCGGTCCTCGACTGATCGGGTGGTCCGCCAGAACCGAATGGGCCCGGTGGATACCATCCTCGGAAGCGCTCCGGCCGCGCATGCTTTAACAAAGTCATCAGGCGATTCGTGAAAGGTGCGGGTCGCACGCGCGCTTCCGAAGACGACCTGTCATGGCCCATCTCCCCTCCCTGCCCCACCGGCATGACGGACTCGATCCGGATCGTCCGCCGCGCGAGGGCAATGCCCGGATGGCGCCGCTCTGGCAGGTGCTGGTCGGCGGCGAGGCGGTCCGCCGGCATGCGCATCTGATCCTGGGCGCGGGCGTGGCGCTGGCCCTGCTGGGCGTCGCGGTCATGATCGATGCCCTCGCGGGGGCGGTCCATATCCCGGAGCGCTGGTTCGGCCTGCTCCTGCTGGTGGACGCCGTCGGTTCGCTCGGTGCCGGCCTGATCGCCGCGGGAGCGGCCCGGCGGCTGCGGATCTTCAAGGGCCTGTTCCTGGCCTTGGCCGCGATCCTGATCATGATGGCCTCGGCTTCGAGCTTCTTCCTGCTCGCGATGCTGTTCGGCACCGTCTTCCTGGTCGACGGCACGATCCGGATCGTCCTCGCCTACCTGCTGAAGTTTCCCGAATGGCGGACCTCGGTGGCGCTGGGCGCGCTGGGCGTCGCCTTCGGCGTGTTCCACCTGCAGCCCTGGCCGACCTGGTATGTCGGCACCGTCGGCTACTGCATCGGGATGTTCCTCGTCATCAACGGCTTGCGGCTGACCCTGGCGGGCCTGCGCACCCGGCGGACGGCGCCGGAGCCCCTGCCGGAAGGCGCGCCGGGGTCCGACAGCCTGACCGTCTATGTCTGGACGCCGACCGGGCAGGCCACGACGCCCGCCACGCAGCGGCTGGTCCGGCGCTACGTCGCCTCCGTCGATGTGGCGGGGCGGTACTCCACCGGCCACGCGGCCCTGGAGCAGGGCGGCGACCTCTATATCAGCCACTACCCCGCGGTGGAGATCGATCGCTCCCCGGCCAACCTCCGGTCGAGCCTGCGCGCCGGTCCCGAGAACGATGTCGCCGGCCGGTTCCTGCCATCGCATCGCGCGGAGGTTGAGGATTGGTGCGAGGCCACCGTCGCGGTCACGCTCAACGGCGTCGACGGCGCCCGGCTGCGGGCGTTCTGGGAGGCCTATCGCCGCGATACCACCTACAACTTCATCAGCCGCAACTGCTCGACCACGGTCGCCCGCGCCCTGGACGTGGCGGTCGAGGGCGCGTTCAGCCGCGACGGTCATCCCTGGCGCAACCTCGCCCAGGCGCTGACGAGCCCGGAATTCTGGGCGGCGGCCCTACTGCGGAACGGCGCCCGGTCGATGACCTGGACCCCCGGCCTCGTGCTCGATTACGCCCGCGCGCTCAGCGCCCTGGTCGATCCCGCCTCGCCGGTGACGTCCATCGCTTGGACCAATGTCGGCCGGCGGTTTATCCGCAACGGGCGGGTCGGGTCGCTGACCCGGTTGGTTCAGCTGGCCCGGCGGCGGCCTGCACCGGACGCGGGCCCGACCGAGGCCTGAGCAGCCTCCCTGCCCTCACCGCCGTCGTTTGCGGTGGTCGCAGGTCGTTTCCGCCGAAGCGCGACCGGGTCCCTCTCCCACACGGGCTACACAGGTTCGAGGTGCAGGCCTTGTTGCAGGCCGCGACGCGCCCCCTCTGCCGCACGGGAGAGGTCTGGGGTGAGGGATCCGGCTTTTCCGGAGGTGTCGCGCCCGGGTCAGCGGGCGGAGCGGCGGGCGGCGAGGTCGCCGGCGATGGCCTGCATCACCGACAGGGTGTCGACCTCGTCCTGCTCGGCGCCGTGGTCGCTGAGCTTCACGATCACGGTGCCGGTCTCGCGGTTCACGTAGACGTACTGGCCGTAGACGCCGATCGCCGAGATGTCGCTCTCGTCGCCCCCGGGGGCGTGCCACCACTGCGCCGAATACTGCCAGCCATCGACCTCCCGGCGGGCCGGCGTCTCGATCCGGTCAATCCAGCGGGCCGGGATGATGCGGTTCTGCCCCGCCAGGCCCTGGTCGGCCACCAGCAGCCCCAGACGGGCGAAGTCGCGGGGCGTGGCGTTGATGCAGCAGAACGCCTTCTCGATGCCGCCGGCCCGGTCGAGGTTCCAGGTGGCGTCCGCCTGGGCGCCCATCGGCTTCCAGATCCGTTCCGAGAGCAGGTCCGCCAGCGGCTTGCCCTCGATCCGCGCCAGGATGAGGCCGAGCAGCTCGGTGTCGATGCTGCGGTAGCGGCCCTTGCTGCCGGGCTTGAACGCCAGATGGGCGTTGTCGCGCACGAAGGCGGTGATGTCCCGGGTCAGGTACATCCCGGCGGTGCCGGTGAGCGGATGCTGGGGGTCGTAATTCTCCGGCACGGCGATCCCGCTCGTCATGTCGAGCAGGTCGCGCACGGTGATCTGGCTGAATACCGCGCCGTGGCGCAGCTCGGGCAGCAGGGCCGAGACCCGGTCGGTCTCCGCGAGCTTGCCGCTCGCCACCGCGGCGCCGACCAGGAGCGACACGATCGACTTCGCCACCGACCAGGACGGGAACAAAGTCGCCGGACCGGTGCCGGGGCGCTGCCATTCGTGGATCAGGACCCCGTCCTGCACCACCAGGAAGGCGTTGGTATGCGTCTCCGCCAGCATCGTGGCGAGCGGGACGGTCTTCCCCTTCCAGGGGACGCGCTCCAGGATCGGGGCCGGCCGGAACGGCAGGTCGCGGGCCTGTTCGGGCGCCTGCACCACCCGGCTGGGGAACCAGGGGCCGATCGCGGACGGCTCGATGACAGCCAGGGCCGCCAGCGTCACCGGATTCGGAACGTTGATCAGCGCGGTCGCGGTCCAGGCGCAACCGGCCGCCACGACGCCGCCGGCCGCGGCGATCACGCCCCAGCGCGCGCCCCGCCGGCGCCCCGGACGGGGACGGACCGAGGGTTGCGGGATCGCGGGCGACGAGGTCATGGTGGATCAGTATCGCTGTGGATCGTCACGGTCGTGGCGCCGTCGACCGGGGCCACGGCACGCGCGGCGACCATGATGAGGAGGCGTTAACGAAGGGCCAACCCGGCCGAAGGTTGAATTCAGGGAACAGCCGTGCGGTCCCGGCCCCGATGATTCGAAAATGTTCACCGATTCGACGGACAAGGGGCATCGAAATCTGGCCGCATCCTAGGGCCGGCCGAGGCTGCGCACAAACGCCTGCCTGCACTGGCTGTCCGATCGCCGCTGCAAGGCCGGGGAAACCGGGTTCCTCTTGAAACCGTCTTCACCTCTCGAACGAAAGTCTTCCGCGCGATGAACCCTTTCCTGATCCTCGGGCTCGCGATCGGCGCGGAGGTCACCGCCACCCTGGCGCTGAAAGCCGCCGACGGCCTGACGAAGCCGGGGCCGACCCTGATCGTGGCCGTCGGCTACGGCACAGCTCTGTGGCTGATGTCGAGCAGCATGGACATGCTGCCGATCGGGATCGTCTACGCGATCTGGTCCGGGGTCGGCATGATCGGCGCGGCGCTCGGCGGCGCCTGGCTCTACGGCGAGCCGATCAGCCCGACCATGCTGGTCGGGATCGCGATCATCGCGGTGGGCGTGGCCATCCTGGCGGCCGGGCAGGGTCAGCACTGAGGCCCCCGCCCCGGCTGCCCAGGCCCCGCTCGGAAGCGGCCTGCCGAGGCCGGTGGTGATGCCGGCATAGCCCGCGCTCGCGACACCGCCCGGCGGTGCGGCGGTGACCGAGATCCCGTTCCGGACCGCCGCAGCGCCGTCCCGCGACCGATCGGCGGCCTGTGTGTCGCCGAGGTAACGCCGGGCCTTTCGCCCAATCCTCTCCCCGCCGCGACAGTTTCCCGGCACGGTCGCCGAATCCCGTGCCGCGCGGATTCCCGCGCGGCCGTTATGGCGCTGGCGGAAAACAGGTTTTCGCATCGGACGGGCCTGCCCGCCGCCGCAGCCGTCCAGGCCCGAAGGGAACGGGCTCCGGGCCTTCCCGGCCGGCTGGAGAGGCCTGCGGGGGGCCGCCCTGCGCGAGGCACGGGCGAAAGCCCGCCACATCCTCGCCGCGAACGTGAACTCAAGCTTGGCGCGTACAACGGCGGCGTGAGGCGAGACCGCGATAGGGCGGCCGTCTCGCACCGAAACGAGGCTGCAGGAGGATGGAGCGCTGATGCATGCGAGGTAGCGAGAGGACTCAGATCGTTTCCCGATTGGCCGTGCTGGCCCTCGCCGGCGGCCTGGGCGCGTGCAACACCGCGTCCCCCTTGACCACGGGATCGATCCCCGACCGCAAGCCGACGATGGTCGTCAGCGATGCCGAGCGCGACTGCCTCGGCCGGGCCATGTATTTCGAATCGAATCGCAGCGACGAGGGCGGCCTGATCGCCGTCGGCACCGTGGTCATGAACCGGCTCGAGGCCGCGATCTTCCCCGGCGGCATCTGCGCGGTGGTCGGACAGCCCGGCCAGTTCGCCCCCGGCGTCCTCACGAAGCCGATGCAGGAGCGCGATCTTCAGAAGGTCGCCGAGGCGGCCGACGCGGTTCTGGCCGGCGAGCGTCACCCGAAGGTTGGGAAGGCGATGTATTTCCACACCGCCGGCCATCACTTCCCCTACAAGAACATGCACTACGTCGCCGTGGCCGGCGGCAACGCCTTCTACGAGAAGCGCGATACCCGCGCCGCCAAGAAGGAGATGCCGGCTTCCGCCGCGCTGCCTCCGGCGGTCTCGAGCTATGCGGCGGGCCCGGTTCCGCCGGCGCAGTAGCGCTCGTCACGGGAGGGCCGGATCGGCCGGCCCGATCCGCGCGTGGGCTGGCGGGGCTGCACGCGCCCTGCCCCGCCGCCCGCCCGCCCCCGCACCCGCGCGGCTTTGTCCGGACATGACGCTATCGGCCGTCGAAGGCCGATGCTCGGGACGCATCGCGGAGGCCGCCGCCGCCCGAGCGTGCTCCCGCCGAATCCGTGCGCCCGCCCGGAAGGCGCCGGCCGGTTTTCGGAACCCGTCAGGCCATCCGGCATTCCCGTGCCGCGGTCTCGATCCTGTCGAACCCGATCCGGCCGCGCGGACATCCCGGGACGCGTGGCGACGCTCCGGTACGGCGGCCGCGGATGTTGTCGAACGGATTGGCGTGACCCGTAATGGCAGATGAACTGCCATCATGCCCGGCGGTAAATCTGTCGATCTGTCTCGCCGCCGCCGGGAGCGACGTTTACATCGACGGATGACGCTTTAGCTTGCTGGCTGAAACTACCCACGAATCACGGAATGCCGACCGATGATCGCCCATAGGGTAGCGCTCGCTGGCACGGTCCTGATGCTGGGCATCGCGCCGGCGGCCTCTCAGTTGCGCCGCCCCATGACCTGTACGGAGGAGGTGTCGGTAGGGCTGGACGCGGTCCCCCTCCCCGAGGGTGCGAAGCCGCAGCCGCAACGGGCGCGGACCTTCTCGCTGGTCTCCAGCGGCGGCTTGCTGACCGTCATCTCCGCCGGGCGCTCCGACTATTACGAATGCCAGGTGGCGTCGCCGCGCTTGAACGAGCGCACGCCGCGCAATGCGATCAAATGCCAGAACGGCGTCTATTTTCTGCTGATCGACCTCAACAAGCTGAACTTCGTCGAGGCACAGCTGAACCCAGAGGATCGCACCGAGATCAAGATGAGCTACGGCAGTTGCCGGAACCTCTGACGTCTCGGTTCGCGGGCGGCTTCGGGAGCGCGATGCCGCGAGACCGGAGCCGCGGCGCCTATCAATCCATCCGGATCAGGATGTAGGCCGAGACCGCGATGACCACGACGGTGACGGCAAACAGCAGGAGCGTCTTCGTGAACGGGCCGTCGGGTGGGTCTGGCGCGTCGTTCATAATGCTCCCCAGCCCCGGAAGGATGGTGGCGTCTGCCGTCTTGCTCAACGTCTGAGCGGCCGATAGGCGGCATCCGCATAGCGTGCCGAGTCATCTGCGCTGTCGGCGCTGAAGAATCCGTTTCGTGCGGGTGCTTCTGCCCCTATTCCGACGGGCGGTCGGCTCAGATACCGGCCGCCAAAAGCGTGATTCTGCGCATCCGAGGCATCTCGGCCGCGCACGGTGCATCACCGGCAGAATTGCGTCGCCGCCGGGGTCCATTGACCGAATCCTGTCGCGACCATGTTGGCGCCGACCCGGCAGATATACTGCTTCTGTGCCGCATTGTTGTTCGGCTCGGCATGGTAGCGGGCCACCGCCATGGTCCAGCTGCCCTCCCGCTTCTTAAGTTCCTGCAGGAATTGCGTGGCATATCGCACGTCCGTGTGCGGGTCGATCATGATCCCGACCGAGCTGAACTTGCTGTCGTGAAAATGGTGATTGATCTGAATGCAGCGGAGATCGATCAGGCGCACGCCGTTGCTGCGCGCTTCCGTGAAGCAGGCCACGACGTCCCGCGGCCCCGTGCCGAGATAGGCGGTCCCGGCGATGTTCACGCCCTAGATGTTTGGTCCCAGGATTTGGTGGTGCGGGTTCTGAGTGAACCTAGAGGGCTCGTCCACCCAGGCTTTGCAGATAGCTTCGTAGGGTGTGAGGCCGCGTAGCGTCTTGAGGCGGCGGCCGAAGTTGTAGGCGGCCACGAAGTCTTCGAGGTGCTGCCGGAGCTGATCGTGGCTGTCGTAGTGGAAGCGTTTGACGGTGGCGTCCTTGATCGTGCGGTTCATCCGCTCAACTTGACCGTTCGTCCAGGGATGGCGCGGCTTCGTGAGACGGTGCTCGATGTCGAGGTCGGTGCAGGCACCCTCGAAGGAGTGGCAGCGGAACAGCACCTTCTCGGCGCGCATCGCTCTGATCTCCTCCGGCGTCCACGTGTTGCCGGACGGCTCGGTGAAATGCGTGCCGTTATCGGTGAGCACGGTGTGGATCTTGTAGGGAACGGCGGCAGCAAGGGCCCGCAGGAAATTGCCGGCGACCCGGCGCGTGACCTTCTCGTGCAACTCGGCGAAGGCGAACTTGGAGGTCCGATCGATCGCCACGAGCAGGTAAAGCCGGCCTTCTTCGGTGTGCACCTCAGCAATATCGATGTGGAAGTAGCCGATCGGGTACCGCTTGAACTTTGCACGGAACGGCTTGTCGCCCCCCACCTCGGGGAGCCGCGAGATGCCATGGCGCTGCAGGCAACGGTGCAGGCTTGAGCGCGTGAGGTGCGGGATCGTCGGCTGGAGGGCGTAGAGGCAGTCGTCGAGTGGCAGGAGGGTATGTCGGCGGAAGGCGACGATCACCGCCTCGTTCTCCGCCGACAGCACCGTGGATCGGGGTTCTGTGGGGCCCGTCTTCCGGTCAGCCACAGAGGACCGCTTCTTCCACTTCGCGACGGTCTTTGGGTCGACGCCGTAACGGGCCGCCAGCGCCCTCAGACTCGCTTGACTATGCTGTATCGCTCGACGGACTGCCGCTGTCGTCGTGGCGCTCCCGTGCTGAACCTGGCCCATAGCGCGTCCTTCCACTCACGTGAGAAAACTGCACCATCAAACCCTGGGATC
Organism: Methylobacterium sp. GXF4; assembly: GCF_000272495.1. NCBI lineage: Bacteria > Pseudomonadati > Pseudomonadota > Alphaproteobacteria > Hyphomicrobiales > Methylobacteriaceae > Methylobacterium > Methylobacterium sp. GXF4. The sequence continues at coordinate 47,899 of NZ_AKFK01000022.1, forward strand.
AAACATCTAGGGCTCAGCGAGCCGCGCCGACCAGCCTCCGCGAGGCCGACGCCGTAGAACACGCCCAGCGGCACGCCGTAGCGGGCGGAGGCGCGCGTCATCTCCTCCTCGCAAACATTCGCTGCGGCCGGGACAGCGCTGGAGATAAATGCTGCTGTCACGAGGACGTACTGCTTCATCCGTCCGTTCTCCTTCGCGTCTGTTGCTGGTGGCCCGGCACTGGATGCACGAGCAACATTCCTAAGGCGCGATCGGCCGCACTGTATCCGAGGATTGAAACTTTCCATTTCTTCCCACCGTAGATCGTCCTCCATCCCGATGGAGTGGCGGTGCGTTGACCATGATCAGTTTGATCTGCTTGATAACTGGTACAATTTCAGCCGGGGCGTCTTTGGTTTGCGAGCGGTTCAAGGTCATTCTAGAGGCTGCCAGCGGCGCACTGTTTCTAGCAGGACTCTGTACTCTCGGCGCGGAATTGCCGCTGTTCAGGTAGCTCTCGGCGATCTGAGCCCTCATGAGATTTGGCGGCTTGGTACATTCCATACGATTGAAGTACGGGCCCGTCGGAGGCTAAGCGTGGCTGTCGAGCCTACACTCGGCAGCCCACGTCCGCGGTGATCGCTCTCCGCCCCCGATAGCGATAGGTCAGCGGGCGTGGGCATCGCGAATTTTGCGTTCCACAGATCGGGAGCGGCGTTCGCGACGTTGAGCAAGTATCTCTGCATTCAGTCTGAGGTCGGATTCGTCTCCGATCTCCACGCTCGCCTCGTTGGGCTTTACTCCTCAGACTGCTCGAAGGGCCGGCGTGGATGCCTTGCGGTCTGACTCGGTAAATTGGATTGGTTTCCGTTCCTCAAGCTTCAACATAAGTGGTCATGTCGGCACGCCTTGAGGGGGCGGTTCGTCGGCCTTCCACGCTCGTCTCAAGCTCGCCCCACACTTGCCGAGGGGCGGGCGTGGATGCCTGCTTCCGATTGGCGAGCAGATATGGGGCCTAAGCTAGACAGTAACATCGGCTCATGTCGATCGCGACCACCTTTGGGAAACCCATTCTCCTTCAGAGCCAACGAGAGGGCACGGATGCTTTCTGACGCCCTAATTTTGACCTAACCGGTATTTTGGACCGTTCGGATGAGAGGCTACTGCATGGTAGCGGCCATGGGTCGCCGGAAGGCCGGATCCGGGAAGCTGATAGGCGCGGGCGGCCGATAGCCGAGTGAGGAATGCGGTTGCATGCGTTCTGCCATAGGCCGATCACGATCTGCGCCTCCTTCGGCGCTGGGAAGATCACCCGGCGCAGGCACTCGTGGCCCAGCTTGCCCTTGGAGCTCTTATCCCCGATGCCGTCCACCGCGTGCCGGCGTCGCTCGGGGGCCGCAAATTTTCCGAGGCGACGTCCGCCAGCACCTGACTCACCAGAAATAGATCGACCACCAAACGACGAAGGCGGGCGTTCTCGCGCTCCAGATCCTTCATCTTCTTCGCTTGATCGATTTTCAGACCTCCGTACGCGTTGCGCCAGCATCGGTAGCTCTGCTCGAAGACGTCCGCCTTCTTGCACGCGAGGGCGATGCTCTTGCCTTGTGCCGCCTGTACCTCGGTCTGGCGCAGCAGCACCACGACCTGCTCCGAGCTCGGCTTCTGTCCTCGCTTCATCCCCACCTCCGCCGGTCCAGGACGATCCTCTCAATCAGTCCGGTCCAAAGCCAGTCGGTCAGGTCACCGGCGGCCGGCGCGTGGTTCTGCACGATGTCGCGGAAGAGGTAGCGAATGCCGGGCCGACGATCTCACGAAAGGCGACGCGCCCCGCCAGGAGCGCGCCGCAAGTTCGCTCGCGGTCTCCTTGACGAGCTAGCACCCATTGGCAAGGCCCGGGCCATTCTACCTCGTCACACCGGCCCCGCAGCTCCCTGTGACAACGCTCGCCGTTCGTGGTTCATCGATCGGCGAAAAATTGTCCGATCCCCTTTGCCAGAAGGAGGGCAACCAACTTGGCACGCCGACATTAGGGCTGCAGTCTGTGGTTGAGATCTGGAGAGGCCTCACACAATGGCGAGCGAGCGCAAGGGCAAGGAGCCCGCTATCAAGCGCGAGGTCGGGCTTTTGGCAATAAGCCTCTTGACCTCCGCAGCAACGCTTTTTGAGATCTTGGTGATCTCGCCTGATGATCCGGTCACAGCGTTCGCAAGCGTTCTGCTGGCCAGCCTCGCAGCTACGGCAGTCACGGCTTACTTCTGGCGGAAATGAGCCGGCCTAGGCTGGGCTGTATCCTATCACCCATCCGTCGCCGGTATCCGGCTCTGCACCATGTCGCTGATTAGGGCGTCACAGGTGATGAAATGTTGCCTGCGACGGTGGAGCGTCGCCTATCAAAGACGAGTGTTCCGGAGCACCTCTCGTAGTGAGGTGAGGGGGTTAACTATGTCTCGCACCGTCATCGCCATCGTTACTTCTCAGGCGTGGGTGCTGGAGGGTCTCTACTATGTTGACTCGCGCCGCTACGAGTGTCGCTACCCCGATTTTTCTCGTGGCCTTGTGGGCTACGCCGTCCCTGGCACAGCCCGCCGCAAATGGCGGACCCAAGTTCCTTATTCACGGCAACTATTGCGGTCCGGGCAACAATGCCCCTCTGCCGCCGATCGACGCTCTCGACGCAGCATGTGCCCGTCACGATGCCTGCACACCGGATGTCGGGCTGCCCTCGAAGGCTTGTAACATTCGGCTGGAGCGTGAAGCAGAGGCAGTCGCCCGTGATCCGCGGCAACCCGATGGTGCGCGCTCCCTGGCGGGCTTCGTAGCCTCCTTTGCCGCCTCGAATGCGTCGAGCACGGCCCCGACGGTACTCCCGGCAAAGTTGGGCAGATGAAGGTTGGCGCTTCAGGTGCCCCCGGCCGGCGCCATCGTCCGCCCTCGCTGCGGCAGGACATCCTTGAATAGGTTGCCGGAGGCAGAGGCGCAGACGTTGGTCTCAGGCCCAGACAACTGAAGGAGGACCGACACGCTGCCGTTCACTTCAACCTTCGTACCGCTCACGACACTGGCGCGGCCGGCGGAAGCATCAAGGCGACGCTCACCCTTATGCATCGCCTCGAACGCCATTCTCGCCTTCTCCCGGGCTGTACAGCCCTCACCGTCGTCCTGGCCGACCGCGGGACGCGGTAGACCCTGGACGCGGGCGCCCTTCGAGGCTGCTGGAACCGCCACCCTTCAGGATGCTGCATGTCTTTAGGTTGCGTCTCAACAGGGGTTGTGCGCCATGTTCCGCATTTGTCCTCCGCTGAGTTGCGGGCATAGCCGTGCTCTTCAAGCCGGCGCACCAAGTCGCTGAGACGAGCCCGCAAGAGTTGCCGCAGCCCTTCGTATCGCGGGCGCCTTAGCTGGCGTAGCCGGTGCCGCCGTCGTGGACCTTGTTCGGATTCAGGCCGGACTTCAAAGTTGCGCGCCCGACGAGGTGTGCTGCTGACTCCCACAACTGGTCCTCCGGCACACCCTTCCAACGAAGCTGATCGATCGCGTTTGCCATCAGCTGGCTCGTGCGGGCCGCGCCTGCGCTCCCGCTGCCATCGCCTTTGGATTAGAGCCGCCGCCGAGCCCAGAAATGCGCCCGTCCGGCCCGTTGGGCACGATGGCGCTGCCGTCGTCGCCCGTGATCTTCCTCATCAGGTAGCGCCGGAATACCCCTCGCGCGCCGCGTCGCGCTGGGACTCCCGGGAAGGAGCCACGACCTGGTTCTGCGACTGCAGGAAGCCCATGATCTTGCCAACCCCATTCCGGATGGCTCTCATATTTTGATAGAACACCTGAGTGGCCGCCCTGGAAGCATCGTTGCGGAACCCGAAATTGCCGGCCACGCTCTGTAGCACCCGAAGCTGATCCGCGGCCATGCCGCTCTTGCGGCCGAGCTGCCCGTGGCTAGACAGGTCGCCGGACAGGCTGCTCAAGCCTGTTGACGATGCCGGCCACCGCTACGCCCGTCCCGAGTCCCGTGACGCCGACCCTCGACTTCCACCTCGCTTGGAAGGATCGAGGAACTGCGTGGACCTGACACCCTCCCTTGGGGAAGTGCCGCCTAGGCCCGCCTAAGTACTTCCACTTGTTGATTGCGGGATCCATCGTTGCACGCTACGGTTGTGTAGCGTGAAGGGATATCCCAATGCAGGCATCCGAATGCTGCATCTTCCGAGTGACGATCGCAGCGAGCCTCGGCTGGCTCATCGCACTCGCCATGATGTGGAAGCACGGCGTATTAGCTGCGCTGATCGTCAGCCCTCTGTTCGGAACTGCTGCAGCGGTCGCGGCTATGACGCTGTTCTGGTTCGTGAGCCTGTTCGTCCCGTGTGAGCCGAGGGCTCAGCAGGAAGGTGAGATTGCTCAGCGGCAAGCCTGAGCGCTTAAGGCTCAGTCTCACCGCATCCGTACCCAAAGACAAGCCGTGGCACGGGTTGCCACCTCGTCAGCTGTCTCGTGCAGGAAATCCGGTCTAGTCGGAGCGCGTTCTACGTTCTCGGTCGCATGAGCTGGTCAAGGTCGTCACCCGTGTTGCTGATGATGGCGAGCTTGTAGCGTTCACGTAACCGGTTGAGTGCAGCGGGCACCTCAAGATGCGGTTCAATACGTCGGAGGATCGAAAGAAGGGTTTCGTGATCATCCGTAGTTGCTCGGTAACCGAGTTCCGACAGCACTTCCATCAGAGCCAGCCGGAGGACAATCTTGTACTCCTGGTAAGGAGGACGGTCTTGGTGAAATATTGCTGCGCTCCGAAACCGATCGGCAAGGGCGATTGACCGCTCGTCCAGGTCGTCCTCGGGTGCGTGTTTGGTTAAGATTGCCTTCGCTGTCTCACTCACAGCTCGGTGCCATTGGACGAGGGTGCCATAGCAATCGAAAGTGATAACCTTCGGGATAGGATCAAGCTTGAGCATGAGCCTCGGATACCTTCATTCGAACGCCTTGCACCACGTAGCCGTGTAATTGAGTCAGCGCATATGCCGTCGTACAACCCAACCATCGATCGGCAGGTCAGTTCAAGGCGTATCCCAACAGCCCTTCGATCTTGTGGCCTTCGCAACGAGCGTCAGTGGAGACGAAGTGGTCATGCCCACCTGCATTGCAGCGGTAGATCGGTAGAGTACCCGTCTGCCGAGTGTCATAGACGTAGCCAGTCTGGCCTAGAGGGGTCTGGCCCTCGCAGTTCGGATCACGGCTAAGGAAGTGATCCGAGCCTGCTACGCAGCTCATGAGCTTGGAGGTCCCGGGTCTCGGAAGAAGAAATAGGGAGCCGACATTCGCTTCGAAGGCGTAGCCGGGATCGAAGTAGCCCGTAGTGACCCAATGACCATTCGGTCCAAGGGTTCGCTTGAGGGTAGCACGGTCGGACGTGTTTGTCTTGGTAGCGGTAGTGATCTGCCAGGTGCCAGGATACGGGTCACCGCCCGAGAAGAAGACGGTGATGTTTGGTAGGAATGGCGTGAGATTGCCGTAGGGGTCACGTTGGAAGCCCGGGCTGTGGTTCAAATAGAAGCCTGTGACGTCGGAATTAAGATAGCCAACGGGTGACCACTTCGCTGGCGTCCCACTCAGGAGGGTTTTCAGCGGCATCTTGAAAAGACCAAGCTGGTAAGTCTCTCTGTCTGGGTTGCGAGCTGGGTCTTTGCAGACCACCTGCTGACAGTTGCGACCCGGGAGGCCGGTAATGACATAGACATTGCCGGTGGCTTGATCATAGGCAAAATCCGAATTCGGGTTGACGGTAGTGCCATCAGTTGCCTCGATCGGTATCCGTATCGGCGAGTCGAAATTCACTCCGTCTGCAGTGTGGCGAACGTAAAGATCTCCGAAGCCAACGACACCTTGAGGTCCACTTAAATCCGTTGTGAAAATCAGTAGGCTGGATCGACCATCAGTGTTGATCGTTGCCGGCTGCCCGTTGCCATAATTGTCTTGGGCAACCGCTGGATTGAGCGGTGATATGACCGGATCGGGATAATTGATCCAGTTCAATTTGTCGTTAGAGAAAGCCAGGCCCGTTTGATTGTTATTACCTGGAGCATTGTCAACGCCGGAATAATACATTACGTAGTTGTAGTGACGGCCGTCCGCTGGGTTGGTGAAGCTGCCTTTAATCACGCTTGGATCGCAAACATGCACTCGGTTCCAGGATCCGGGAGTTGGCTGGAAGACGACTTGGGCAGGTGAGAAACCCGTCTGAGGGCTGTAGGACCGGTGAAATATGACGTCGGTTTTGCCTTGACCACACCACCAAAAATCGGTGGTTCCGTTCTCGGTAATCACGCTTGGGGCGTAGTTGTAACCCTTAGGTTTTGCCTCGTTGGAGAAGAGAGCCTTTGCTTCTGGTCCTTTCCATTCGGCATGTGAGAGCTGCAGGAACGTGGGAACAGCGAATAGGACGGCAACGGACAAGGAGGTAGCTAACTTCCGTTTCACATAACCTCCAAAGAGCTCTGATTAGCTGCGTCGATCAGGTGGAGATTCTAAGCAAGCCGGTTTGCAACAAACCAAGCTAACGGATCGTCACGGCCCCTCTAATCGCTTCATAGTCGCTTCGCTTAAGAACACGTCGGGCAAGAAGTTCATCGACTGAGACGTATGGGCGAAACTCAATGATCCGCTTTCCGATCATTCCCGCTCCGAGAGCGTTCAATTGCTCCACGGAAGCCGAGTTGAGATCGACGCTGCCAGCGGTGGCAACAGACTGATCGACGGGACTGTTTGTTGTCGTGTCGGTTCCCAAGCCGGAAGTCGATGTATCCTCAGGCGATTTGGCGGGTGATCGGATATCCGCCGATGCAGAGCGACTCACCGTTTCCGTAGAGAATGATTGCACAGCTGGGGCTGCGGCTGAGGAAGCCGACCCTGACGACTCTCCGCTTAGTGACGGAGGGGCAAGCTTAGCAGAGCTGGAGGATGGCCTAGTAGCGATGATGCGAATGGGCTGACCATTCGAATCTGTCGTTCGCTGTTGCTGAGAGAGTGGGACAACGGTAGCAGTCTGCTTTGCTCCACCAGATGGGGGACGGGGACCATAGCCAACCCATAAGCTGGTCAGCACCAATGCGACCACTGCGAGAGCGGCACTGATGGAAAGTGTCGATTTGCCCACGAACGAAACCCGGTCTGTCTGTGGAGGTGTGATCACCGCTGGCCGTGGCTCTATCATGGCGACCATCAAAAGCCGGAGCGAAGTAGGCTCAAGCTTTGCTCGGGCGGGATAGGCGTCCGACTCGATTCAAGAAACGATACTGAACGGCCAAGCCTGGCTCTCGGAGTTTGGGATTGCCCCGGTTTGGTGGACACCGAGACCGCTTTCGCGTGAGTGACCTGACCGGGTGGCTTTGGACCGGGCTGATTGAGAGGATCAGCCAGGACCAGAGGAGTCGGACATGCGGCGAGGTCAGAAGACGGGTGCGGAGCAGGTCGTGCTGAAGCTGCGCCAGATTGAGGTGCAGACAGCCCAGGGGAAAAGCATCGCCGTTGCCTGTAAGGAATCGGATGTCTCCGAGCAGAGCTACTACCGCTGACGTAAGGAGTACGGCGGCCTGAAGGTCGATCAAGCCAAGAAAATGAAGGATCT
>NZ_AKFK01000023.1:0-14268 GCF_000272495.1 Methylobacterium sp. GXF4
AGGCGAGAAGCTTGGTCATGTTGGGCGGTCCAGGGTTTCTATCTGTCGGTAAGCCTACCGGCACGTGGACCAAATAGCTGTAGTTTTACGGACACACCCAGCGATAACGGCGCGGGCGACATAGTAAACCATTTATGAAGCCGCGATGGATTGCGAAATACATTGCGCTGTACTGGGCCCTCCACCACGACCTGGGACAAACCCGGCATCCGACTGTTGCCGCTGCGACCGGATCGACGATCTCCAGACTGTCCGGAGGTGATGCGGGCGGATGCCGCTCCGCCGGAAAGCTCGGGGATGACCCATCCGGAGGGCCCGGCGCGCCTGTTGCCGGGACCGCTTCCTGCCGCGCTGGGATAGCGGGCGCCGGACCGGGGGGAGCCGCGCTCCGAGGACCATGCCCGCGCGGGTTGCCCGCACCTGTGACACCGATGCCGGGACACGGGATGAGAGACCGCCGGTTTCCCTCATTCGACAGGTGGAGACCGATCCCCATGCCCAAACGCATCTTGATGGCCGCCACGGCCGCACTCCTCGCGACCCCGGCCCTGGCCCAAAGCATCCCGACATCCCCGAATACGACGGGCCATGCCTCGCCCGGAACGCCGGGCGTCGTCACCCAGCAGCCGGGATCCACCGGCGCCGAAGACGCGGCAACCATCTCGCCGACCGGCCGGCCGCAGGACGGCGCCGCCCCCGACTCGGCGGCGGGGGGGAATGCCGGGCAGCCCTCGCGCACCGGCTCGACCGGCAGCGGCGGCGGCGGTGCCGGGAACGGTGGCGGGGGCTGAGCGCATCCGCATCGGGGCGCGGCCCCGGTGACCGCCTGACCCGACGCGCCCGGTCGTCCGCGCGCCTTCCCACCAAGGATGGCGCCGGGTGGCCGTGGCTGCCTCCGGAGGTGGAAGCCGGATCGGCACCGACCACAGAACAAGTCCGTCCGAGCACGGTTGAGCATAGGCCAAACCAACACAGTGGAGGACGCTCACATGCGACGGCTCAATCTGATGTGCGGGGCTGCAGCCCTGGCAGCCCTCACCGTCTTCCCGGCCGTTGCGTTCGCCCAGGAAGGCGGCCCGTGCTCGGACGACATCGCCAAGCTGCGGCGGGACATGGACAAGCAGGTCGGAATGGGGGCGCCCACCTCCGAGCCGGATTACGGCCAGCGCAAGGGGCCTGAGAACGCGTCGGGCCAGCAAACGGCGGGCACGACCGGCGGCACCGCGAAACCGGTGGGCACGCCGGATACGGATCGGGCGCAGCAGGGCGGCGCCTCGCGCGAGAGCGGCGGCACGCCCGGGACGGTCGGCGGCGTATCGGGCCCCGTCGGCGCGGCGACGGGCAGCGGACAAGCGGACGGCATCGCCAGCAGTCGGGTCGCGACCTCGCCGGACGATGTCCGCCGGCAATCGGAGAACCGTCCGACCGCCGCGGCCGCCGCGGCGAAGGGCGGGGATCCCAAGGCCTCGCCGGGTTTGGCCTCGGAGGACAAGGTTTCCCAGGCCAAGACGGCCCTGCAACGGGCCGTCGATCTGAACGCCAAGGGGGACCAGAGCTGCCGCGACGCGGTCAAGGAAGCGCGCAACCTCCTGCCGCAACAAGGTCAGTGAGAGCCGGATCCGCGCGCGCCACAGCTGCGCTCGCCTTCGATCGGCCCATGGCATGATTAGCCCTGCCGACGGTGCAAGCCGTCAGCAGGGCCCCGCCCTCGCGTTCCTCCAAGAGGCTCGGGTGGGGCCACGCCCGGATCGACCGGTTCGCTAGCACGCCGACGCCGCCCTCGAGCCGTTCCGTTAGATTCGCAGCATCGCGGTCGCCGGGGCCAGGATCGGCGGATATTTCCGGCGATCAGTATTCGCCCGCGCTCACGCCGCCGCGAACACAGCATTGCCCCAATCGCAGTTCCAAGAGGGACCGGAAGGGGCGCCGGCGGCGCGCCTGATCGCGGGCGGCCCGGCGCGCCGCCCTTCGGCTGCGGACCCGGATCGAAACAGGGGCGCTGGGGATGCTGTTCATCTGGTCGGGCTGGGGGATCGTGGTCGTCCCCGTCGCGCTCGGCACCGCCGTCGCGGTCGGGGCCCTGGGCGGCCTCGCGTTGCGCGCCCTCGGCCATCCCGAACTCACCTTCCTCGCCGTCAGCCTCGGGCTGTTCGCGGCCGCGGCCGCCACTTGGATGGTCGGCCGACGCCTGAACACGACGCCGCCGCGCGCACTCATCGACCCGGCCACGAACGCGCGCATCCTGCTCCGCCGCCGCCACACGCTGTTCTGGGTGCCGGCGCAGTACTGGTCCGTGCCCGTCGCGCTGGCCGCCTTCGTCCCGCTGCTGGCCCTCCGCACGCTCTGAGCGCGCCAGCCCCCACCCGCCCGACCGACCGTTCCAGGAGATGAGGATGCCGCGCGTCAGATCCGTGGTGAGGCCGCCACGGGGTCGCCTCACCGCAGCGTGTCTCGCCGCCGTGCTGGCGACGCCGGCCGCGGCCGTGACGCCACTCACGCCGGTCGGCGTGGAGAGCTGCGACGCCTTCCTCGACGCCTACGCGCAATGCGCGGCGAGCCCCGGCGTGCCGGAGCCCGCCCGTCCCGGCATCCGCCAAGGCATCAACACGATGCGCGAGAGCTTCCGGGACTCGGTGGCCCGCAACCCGGCAGCCCGGCCGACCGTCGCCTATCAATGCGCCCAGGCCCACGCGGCCGTGCGCAAGAGCCTGGTCGACGCCTTCAAGTGCGATTTCCCCGCTTTGCCCGCGGCCTCGCAGGCGCTCCTCCAAGCGGCGCCCCCCGTGGCGGCCGCGCAGGCGCCCGCCCGGGCCGCGCCGCCGCCGCAGAGTCCCGAAGCGCAGGCGGTCGCGAAGGTGAACGCCTATACGGAGGCGCAGAACCATCTGGTGCGCTCCCACCCCCTGGAGCGCCAGCTCGCCGAATACCGGCGCGACAACGAGCGCGTGCTCAAGCTCGGCACCAAGCTGGGCGCCAACGCCTGGTACCATTTCGGCATCGTCGATTTCGACGGGGTGATCGACGAGCTGGAGAAGGCCGTCGCCCTGCCGGGAAGCATCCCCGAGGTCGATCCCCAGGCGGCTCGGCTGCTGGCGGCGCTGCGCGACGTCAACCCGACCCTCAAGGCCCTGACCCGCTACCAGACGACCCGGGAATTCAAGGAGGACGGATACACGTTCGCCCGCCAGCAGCACCCGATCCTCGTGCCCAAGGTCGAGGCGGCCGCCAAGGCGATGGATGCCTACGGCACCGCCCTGTTCGAGCGCGAGCTTGCCCGCGACGAGCGGCGGATGACCGCCCTGCCCGAGGACGCCCCCGCCCGCCGGCTCCTCGCGACCAGCCTCGCCCTGCGCCGGGCGGTGCAGCGTTTCGAGGCGCTGGGCCCGAAGGCCGACGTGGCGCCGTTCCTGGGGGCTTTGGGCGAGGTCTCGATCGCCAACCGGCAGCTCGGGACGAGTCTCGACGGCATGAGCCCGAAGCCGAGCGCGTCGTGCACGGGCTACGCCGACACCGTGGCCAGCGTGATCGGCCACGGCCGGGACGTGGCCCGGGACATCCGGGCGAAAGGCGACCCGAGCCAGCCGGCGCAATTGTTCAACGACACCTACAACCGCTCGGTGCGGGATCTCGAATCCTGCCAGCGGTCCGAGACCCGCGTCCGGCCCGGCTGAGGCCGGGCCCTCCGTCGCGAACGGAAGCGCATCGTGCAGGGGGCGGTGGACCGGCACCAGCCCCCGCCGATCGCCGGGTTCCATGGCGGAGGCGACCGGTCCGAGGTCGAGCGCGCCGCCGCGGAGCAGGTCAGCCGCCGCCGATACCGGTGGTCACCTTGCCGGTCCCCTTGCAGTCCGGGCAGGAGACGGTGTCGACCTTGCCGGTCCCGCTGCACGCGCGACACAGGTTCTCGCCCGTTCCGGGCGCGCCCGGAGGCGCCTCGTCGCCGGGTTTCGCGGCGTCTGACGTGCTCATGACCTGTCTCCTCCCTGTATCGAGAGGAAACCGGAGGGCGTCGAACCCCGTTCCCGCCTCTCGGCGAACGCCGGGCGCTCAGATCACGGGAGGCGAAGGCGGCGTCCCACCCGAACACGACGCGGGGATCTGCCGGATTCAACAGGCGCCCGCCGGCCGGACAGCCCGGCGCGAGACGATGCCACCGCGTTGCGTTGCCTGGCGACCCCGGTTGGGCTCGAACCAACGACCTGCCGCTTAGAAGGCGGCTGCTCTATCCAGCTGAGCTACGGAGTCTCGGGTGCCAGCGCCCTCAAAAGCCATGGGCTTGCCCGAGGGTCAAGCGTCTGGCCCCTCGGGGCCGGGTTCGTCGCCGCCGGCACCGTCCGTGCCCGGGCGGGGTTGCGGCGCGGGAGGGATCCGGACAGGGCGGGGCGCGGTTCATGCCGGGGCGCCGCGCGCCCGAACAGGAGTCCGAGGTTGGCTGGCCCGAATCCCTCCGCATCACCCCCCGGGCGCGCCCCGCGTCGCCGGGCCGCCGGCCGGGGCAGCCTGGCTCGGCCGGGGGCGGATCTGCGGCGGCTGCCGACCGGCCTGGACCTGCGCAACGTCCGGCTGGTCGAGGGCGTGCGCGCCGCCTTCGCGTTCGGCGTCGTCATCCTGATCAACATCTGGGTGCAGTGGCCGCCGCTGCTCACCATGGCGCTGGCCGCCAACCTCGCCTGCTTCTGCGACACGGGCGGGCCGATGCGGGTGCGCCTGCGGGTGCTGACCGCGTTCTCCCTGCTCGGCGGCCTGCTCTGGGCGGGGGTCGGCCTGCTGCAGCCCCTTGGGCTTCCGGTCGTGGTGCCGGTCGCCTGCGCGCTGATCTTCGCCTGCTCGTATGCCCGGGTCTGGAGCGTGCAGGCGCAAGCGGCCGGGAACGTGCTGGTGGTCGTGCTGTGCATCGCCCTCGACCGGCCGCTCACCCTGGAGCAGGCCGGGATCGTGGCGCTGATGTTCGCGGCCGGCGGGCTCTGGGCGACGCTGCTCGCCCTGGTGATCTGGCGCCTGCACCCGTACCGGCCGGCGCACCGGGCGGTGGCCGAGGTCTGGCACGGCCTGGCGCGGCTCTGCGGCGATCTCGAGCGGCTCGTCGCCCTGGGCGAGCCCGATGCGGCCGCCTTCGACGGGCATGCGCGCGGCCACCGGCGGGGCGTGCGCGCCAGCATCGAGACCGCCCGGACCATGATCCTCGACCTCGCCCGCTCGCGCGAGCGCGTCTCCGAGCGAACCGCCCAGGCGTTGCTGCGCCTGGAGAGCGCCGAGCAGATCTTCTCCGCGCTGATCGCGGTGGCGGAGCTGATCGAGAGCCGGCCCGCGCCGAGCCGGCGGGCCCTGACCAAGACCTTCCTGCGGCGGCTGCGCCCGCTGCTCGTCACCATCGCCCGGGCGATCCGCGACGATGCCAGCCTCGATCTCGGCCGGCTCGAACACTCCATCGCCCGGGCCGCGGAGGGCTTGGCGGAGGACGCGACCCTGGCGCGGCTGGCGGAGCGGATCGTCGGACGGGTGCGGATCGGCGCCAAGCTCTCGACGCCCGAGGGCTACCGGCCGGGCGGCACCCTCACGGACGGGCGCAGCCTCGACCGCTGGACCCGCTATGTCGAGCCGCTGGCGCAGAACTTCACCCTCGCCTCGCCGAATCTCCGGCACGCCCTGCGGGCCACCGCGGTCTCGGCGCCGGCGCTCGCCGCCACGCTGACCTATGCCGGCGCGTTCACCCACTGGCTGGTGATGACCGTGGTGCTGACCATGCAGCCGTTCTACGCCGCGACCTGGCAGCGGGCGCTGGAGCGGATCGGCGGCACGGTGCTGGGCGGGCTCGCGGGGGCGGTGCTGGCCTATTACGCCACGACCCCGCTGGTGGAGGCCGGGCTGATCCTCGTGCTCAGCGTGGTCGGCTTCGCGGCGCGCCAGATCTCCTACGGCTTCTTCGTCACCTGCCTGACCCCGCTGGTGGTGCTGCTGGTCGAGCTGTTGGAGCCCGGCCACAGCTCCTGGGAGATCGTCGGCATGCGCGCCGGCTTCACGGTGCTGGGCGGCCTGATCGCGGTGGCGAGCTGCCTGGTTCTGTGGCCGATCTGGGAGCCGGACCAGGTCCGGCAGGAATTGCGGCGGGCGCTCAAGGCCCATGCCGACTTCGCCGAGGCGGTGCTGCTTGCCGCCCCCGGGGAGGCGCGCGAGGCCGCGATCTCGGCCCGCGCCCGGGCGGCGGGCCTGGCCCTCAACGATCTGGAGGCGGCCCTGTCCCGGGCCCTGCAGCAGCCCCGGGCGGGCGGCCACCCGGAGGTGGAAGCCGCCATGGTGGCGGACGCGACCCTGCGCCGGATCAGCGCCCGGCTCACGGTGCTGCGTCACGCTCCCGAGGCGGCCGCCCCGGAGGCGCAAGGCTGGCGGAGCTGGATCGCCGCCACCCTGGCCGCGCTCGGGCAAGACCGGCCGCTCCCCGAGCGGCCCGATCTCGACCGGGGCCAGTCCCTGGCCCGTCTGGTGAGCCAGGTCGACCTGCTGACCGGGACGCTGCGCCCGGGCGAGCTGCGCGCGATCGACGCCGCCGGACCGCAGGGTGAGACCGCCGGGCGCGACGGTCGGGCCGTTCCGGCGACCTGACGGGCGGCGGGCCCTGGGCGATCCGGGACCCGCGCCGCCTCAGTACCGCGGCAGGGCGTTGGCCGGGCCGCCGGCATGCGGGCCGGCATAGCGGTAGGCGGAGGCCTGCGCCGGCCGGGTCCGATCCTGCTGCAGGACGCCGGCATTCCCGGCCCAGCCCGAATAGGCCGAGGCCGGATAGGGCGAATGCTTCGAGTCCAGCCCCTGCGCGAGGGCCGGCGAGGCAGCGGCGGCAAACAGGGCGGCGGCGGCGAACATGCGCATGGTCATGAGGATCTCCTATTGTCTGCGTCTGACTTCGACGGGAAGTCATCCGGTCAACCGTGTCGAGTGAGGAAGATCGTCGGTCCGGCGGTCTTGATCGCTCCGGCTTTGCTTGGCCGAATGTGACCTCTCAACCGGGATCCTCTGCCGGCGGTTCGACCGATGCCGTGCGCTGGCGCACGGTTGGCGCGCGGTCGACCCCGAATGCTTCACGCAGGATCCGAAGAGGCCGGTACGGACGGCGCTGAGGCGCGGCGCCCGGGACCGGAGCGGGGATGCGTCGCGCGAGGAAGCGTGCCACAGACCGCCCCGAAAGGGATGCCCCATGACCGGGAGCGCGCCAGGGACTCTGCCATGCGGTTGATCGTCGGCCTCGGAAACCCCGGTTCGCGCTACGCGAACAACCGGCACAATATCGGCTTCCTGGCCGTCGACGCGATCGCCCGCCAGCACCGGGCGAGCCCGTTCCGGCACCGGTTCCAGGGCGAGGCCGCCGAGGTGGTGCTGGGCACCGAGCGGGCGATCCTGCTCAAGCCCTCGACCTTCATGAACGAGTCCGGGCGCTCGGTCTCGGAGGCGCAGCGCTTCTACAAGATCCCGCTCGGCGACGTGATCGTGCTGCACGATGAGCTCGACCTCGCCCCGGCCAAGCTCCGGGTGAAGCTGGGCGGCGGCAATGCCGGGCATAACGGCCTGCGCTCGATCACCGCCCAATGCGGCAACGAGTATCGCCGGGTGCGGCTCGGCATCGGCCATCCCGGCGACAAGGCGCTGGTGCATTCCTACGTGCTCAACGATTTCGGCAAGGCCGAGCTGCCCTGGGTCGAGGATCTCTGCCACGCGGTCGCCGACCATGTGGCGCTGCTGGCGGCGGGCGAGGATGCGAGCTTCCAGAACAAGGTCCACCTCGCCATGGCCGGCCGGGGCTGGGACGAGGTGAAGACGCTCGGCGCCAAAAATTGACACGAAAACACGGGAACACGATATAGCCGGCAGAGGCTGCCATGAAGAACGTCACCGTGACGATGGACGAGGATCTGCTGCGCCGCGCCCGCGTGGCGGCGGCGCACGAGGGCAAGAGCCTGTCGCGCTTCGTCGCCGAGACGGTGGAGCAGCGCGTCGGCCGCCCCGTCTCGCAGAGCGAGGCCCTCGCGCAGTTCCTGGCCGGACCGCCGCTTCACGTCCTCGACGAGAATGGGCGCGCGCCGTCGCGCGACCAGCTCTACGATGAGTGAGCAGAGACCCGGGGCCCCGCGCGTCTTCATCGATTCGAACATCCTCCTCTATGCCCGGGATGACCGCTTCCCCGAGAAGCAGGAGCGAGCCCGGCTCTGGCTGGCGACGCTGTCGGCGCGAAACACCGCCGTGGTCAGCCCGCAAGTTCTCGGCGAGATTCACAACGCCCTTCTGCGGGGCCGGATTCGCGTCGCGGCCGACGAGGTGCGGCGGACGACCCTGGCGATCGAAACATGGTCGCACGGCGCGACGGACCTTGAGCTCATTGCGAGCGCATGGTCTCTGCGCGCTCAGACCGGCTTCCAGTGGTGGGACTGCGTCATCCTCGGCTCTGCGATCCGGGCGGGATGTCGCTACCTCCTCTCGGAGGATTTTCAACACGGCCGCGAGGTCGAGGGCATTACGATCGTGGACCCATTCCAGGCAGGTCCTGAAACGATCATGGCGGACCATTAGGACGGATCATGGGCTTCAAATGCGGCATCGTCGGCCTGCCGAACGTCGGCAAGTCGACCCTGTTCAACGCGCTGACGCAGACGGCGGCCGCCCAGGCGGCGAACTACCCGTTCTGCACCATCGAGCCGAATGTCGGCGAGGTGGCGGTGCCGGATCCGCGCCTGGACGACCTCGTCCGGATCGCGAGTTCGAAGGAAAAGATCCCGACGCGGCTGACCTTCGTGGACATTGCCGGGCTGGTGCGCGGCGCCTCCAAGGGCGAGGGCCTGGGCAACCAGTTCCTGGCCAACATCCGTGAGGTCGACGCCATCGCCCACGTGGTGCGGTGCTTCACCGACGGCGACGTCACCCATGTCGAGGGCAAGGTCGATCCGGCGGCCGATATCGAGACCATCGAGACCGAGCTGATGCTGGCCGATCTCGACAGCCTGGAGCGCCGGGCCGTCGCCCTGGAGAAGAAGGCCAAGGGCGCCGACAAGGAGGCCAAGGAGACCCTCGACCTCGTCAACCGCGCCCTGCCGCTGCTGCGCGAGGGCAAGCCGGCCCGCCTGGTCGAGCGCAAGCCGGACGAGGAGAAGCTGTTCCAGTCCCTCGGCCTGATGACCGCCAAGCCGGTCCTCTACGTCTGCAACGTCGACGAGGGTGATGCCGACAAGGGCAACGCCTATTCGGATTCGGTGTTCGCCCGGGCCAAGGCCGAGGGCGCCGTGGCGGTGGTGGTCTCGGCCAAGATCGAGAGCGAGATCGCCGTGATGCCGGAGGCCGACCAGGCCGAGTTCCTGGAGGCGGTGGGGCTGACCGAGCCCGGCCTCAACCGGGTGATCCGCGCCGGCTACGATCTCCTCGGACTCGTGACCTACTTCACGGTCGGCCCCAAGGAGGCCCGGGCCTGGACGATCACCAAGGGCACCCGTGCGCCCGGCGCCGCCGGGGTGATCCACTCGGATTTCGAGAAGGGCTTCATCCGCGCCGAGACCATCGCGTTCAAGGACTACACCACGCTCGGCGGTGAATCCGGCGCCCGGGATGCCGGCAAGCTGCGGCTGGAGGGCAAGGACTACGTGGTGCAGGACGGCGACGTGCTGCATTTCCGCTTCGCCAACTGAGCTCCTGACCCACCCGACGAGGCTGCCATGCCGGACCCCGCGGTCGAGGATTTTTCCGTCGGCGACGTGATCGTTGGCGAGCCCCTGACGGTCGGCCGCGACGACATCGTCGGCTTCGCGCGGGCCTTCGACTTCCAGCCGTTCCACCTCGACGAGGCGGCCGCGGAGGGGACCTTCGCGGGACGGCTGATCGCGTCGGGCTGGCACACGGCGGCGCTGGGGATGCGGCTGCTTCAGAAAGGGCCGTTCCGCGGCGGCTCCTCGCTCGGCGCGCCGGGGATCGACGAGCTGCGCTGGCTGGCGCCGGTCCTGCCCGGGGACGCCCTGACGCTGACCTTCCGGGTCGTCGGGATGCGGGATTCGGCCTCGAAGCCGGGGCTCGGCTTCGCGACCGCGGAACTCGCCCTCGGCAACCAGCGCGGCGAGACGGTGCTGACCCAGCGCTTCACCTTCATGCTGGCCCGGCGCGGCACCGATCCCCTGCCGCCGCGCCCGGTGGCGATCGGCGAGCCGGGGCCCGTGACCGAGCCGGAGGATGCCGAGATCCTGCCGTTCCTGCGCGACGCCGAGATCGGGATGGTCCGCGACCTCGGCGCCTACCCGTTCAGCGCCGCGGCGATCGTGGCCTTCGCCGAGGCCTACGACCCGCAGGCCTTCCATCTCGACCAGGCCGCGGCCAGCCGCAGCCATTTCGGCGGCCTCTGCGCCTCCGGCTGGCACACCGCCGCCGCCTACATGAACCGGCTGCTCACCACCCGCGCCCGCGACGCCGCCTACACGGCCACCCGCGGCCCCGTCCCGGAAGCCGGCCCCTCCCCGGGCTTCAAAAATATGCGCTGGCTCAAGCCGGTCTATGCGGGCGACACGGTCCGGTTCAGCACGAAGCTGACCGACAAGCGCGCCTCCGCCTCCCGCCCCGGCTGGGGCCTGGCGTTTGCCCGCAACACCGGCGTGAACCAGCGCGGCGAGCCGGTCTTTTCGTTCGACAGCGCCGTGTTCCATCGCTGGGAGCCGTGAGGGGCAGCGGTTCCCGCCCCCGCGCGTTGTCGCGTCGGACACGGAAGGGATCCCGCGCACATGTATCAGAAGAAGCTCGGCAACACGGGACTGTTCGTCTCGGAACTCTGCCTCGGCACGATGACCTTCGGCGGCGGCGGCGGGATGTGGCGCCAGATCGGTGCCCTCGACCAAGCGGAAGCCGGGCGTCTCGTCGGGCGGGCCCTCGATGCCGGCATCAACTTTCTCGATACGGCCGACGTCTACGCGGAAGGTCTCTCCGAAGAGATCACCGGCCAGGTCCTGCGCGACCTCAAGGTCTCGCGCGACAGCGTTGTCGTCGCCACCAAGGGCTACGGGCCCATGGGATCGGGCGCCAACGCCCGCGGCGCCTCGCGCCTGCACCTGATCGACGCCTGCAAGGCGAGCCTGAAGCGGCTGCAGCTCGACCATATCGACCTCTATCAGGTCCACGGCTTCGATCCGGCGACCCCGATCGAGGAGACGATGCGGGCCCTCGACATCCTCGTGCAGCACGGCCACGTCCGCTATGTCGGCGTGTCGAACTGGGCGGCGTGGCAGATCGTCAAAGCGCTCGGGATCAGCGAGCGGGCCGGGCTCGCCCGCTTCGAGACGCTGCAGGCCTACTATTCCATCGCGGGCCGCGACCTCGAGCGGGAGATCGTCCCGATGCTGCGCTCCGAGAACCTCGGTCTGCTGGTCTGGAGCCCTCTGGCGGGCGGCCTGCTGAGCGGCAAGTATTCCGGCGGAACGGGAGAGGGCCGGCGCGCGAGCTTCGATTTCCCGCCGGTCGACCGGCCCCGTGCGGATTCCTGCATCGACGCGATGCGGGTCGTCGCGGAGGTTCGGGGCGTCTCGGTGGCGCAAGTGGCGCTCGCCTGGCTCCTGCACCGCAAGGCGGTGACCAGCGTGATCGTCGGCGCCAAGCGCCTCGATCAGCTCGAGGACAACATCGCCGCGACCAAGCTCCAGCTCACCGCGGAAGAGCTCGATCGCCTCGACGCGGTGAGCGCGCTGCCGGCCGAGTATCCAGGCTGGATGTTCGAGCGCCAGAACGCCCGGGCTCAGCAGCTCGCCGAGTCCGGTCGGCCCGGCGCGCGATGAGGCGGCTCACGCCGCCTTCCGGCGCTCCGGATACAGCCCGTAGAGCCCCTCTTCGCTCGCCTCGCAGATGCCGCGCTCGGTGATGATCCCGGTCACGAGGCGGGCCGGGGTCACGTCGAAGGCCGGGTTGGCCACCGGGCTGCCGGGGGAGACCACCTCGATCGTGGCGAAGCCGCCATCGGCCAGCCGGCCGGTCATGTGGGTGACCTCGCGGCCGTCGCGCTCCTCGATCGGGATCTCCTTCACGCCGTCGTGCAGCGTCCAGTCGATGGTCGAGAACGGCAGGGCCGCGTAGAACGGCACGCGGTTGTCGTGGGCGGCGAGCGCCTTCAGGTAGGTGCCGATCTTGTTGCAGACGTCGCCCGACGCCGTGGTCCGGTCCGAGCCGACGATGCACAGGTCGACCCCGCCATGCTGCATCAGGTGGCCGCCGGCATTGTCGGCGATCACCGTGTGCGGCACGCCGTGGCCGTGGAGCTCGAAGGCGGTGAGCGCCGCGCCCTGGCTGCGCGGCCGGGTCTCGTCCACCAACACGTGGACCGGCACGCCGCGCTCGTGGGCCGCGTAGATCGGCGCCAGGGCGGTGCCCCAATCCACCGTCGCGAGCCAGCCGGCGTTGCAATGGGTCAGCACCGTGACCGGCCGCCCGCCGTTCGCCGCGTGCAGGTCGGCGATGATCTGGCCGCCATGGGCGCCGATCGAGCGGCAGCTCGCCACATCCTCCTCGGCGATGCGGCCGGCCTCCGCGAAGGCGCGGGCGAAGCGCTCGGCCGGCTGGATCTGCCGCAGGTTGCCGGCGACCCGATCGAGCGCCCAGCGCAGGTTGATCGCCGTCGGGCGGGTCGCAGCGAGCGCCGCCACCGCCCGGTCGATCCCCTCCATCGAGGGATCGGCCCGCATGGCGAGCGCCAGCCCGTAGGCCGCGGTGACGCCGATCAGCGGCGCGCCACGCACGATCATGGTGCGGATCGCCAAAGCCGCATCGTCGAGCGTGGCGAGCCGCTTCAGCTCGAACGCGAAGGGCAGGCGCGTCTGGTCGATCACCTGGACGCTGACGCCGTCCGGGTCCGGGAAGATCGTGCGATAGGGCGTGCCGTCGATTTGCATGGCCGTTTCTGTGCCATAGCGAGGCGGTTTTTGCACCACCCCGCGCCGGATCCCGCGCGATCCTGGGCGCGCGGGGTCAGGCTTCCTCAACCTTAGCAGGTCGTTAAGGCCGGCATGACTAGCCTCGGGCGAGAGAGTCCCCGTTCGCGTCCGGTCCCGCATGCGCTCGCTTCGCCGTCCCGCGTCGCCCTACGACACTTACGTCGACAGCGTTCGCCCCTTCCTGGGCAAGCGCCTGACGGAGCTCGGAGGGTTCGTGCTGTTCACCGGGGCGGTCGCCCTGACCGTCGCCCTGGCCACGTGGTCGATCGACGACCCGAGCCTCAACCACGCCACCGACCATCCGGCCCACAACGTGCTCGGCCAGCCGGGCGCCGTCGTGGCCGACCTCGCCATGCAGATCCTGGGGCTCGGCGCCCTCGCCTTCGTGTTGCCCCCCGTCCTCTGGGGCGTGCGGCTGATGCGCGAGCGCGACCTGCCGCAGGGGGGCATGCGCCTGGCGCTCTGGATCATCGGCTTCTGCGCGGCGAGCGCGGTGGCGAGCGCCCTGCCCCCCACGGCCCGCTGGCCGCTCCCGACCGGGCTCGGCGGCGTGGCCGGCGACGGCCTGCTGTCGATGGCCCGGGTGATCGTCGGGGCGGTGTCCTCGGCGGCGGCTCATCTTGTCGGCTTCGTCTACGCCGCGGTGGCGATCCTCAGCCTCACCGGCGCCTGCCGGTTCGGGACCGTTGAGGAGGACTCCTTCCACGACGAGCCCTATCCCGCCCGGCATCCGGCCCTGCGGGGTCGCGACGAGCGCGAGGACGCGGACGAGCCGAGCCTCGGCCTCGTCGGGATCGGCGCCCTCGCCCAGGGCCTGATGCGGATGCGCGTCGCCCTGGCGCGGCGGATCGAGACCTGGCGGACCGGCCGGGTCGAGCCGTTCGACAGCGCCTCGCCGGCGCTCGCGGCGCGGCGCGCCTTCACGGATGCGGACCTGCCCTGGGCCGAGCACCTGCCCGAGGCGCCGCAGGCGGGCCCGGAGCGGCGCGAGCCGGTCTTCGAGGCACACGACGAGCCGGTTGCGGCGCCCGCCCGCCGGGTCGCCCTGCCGCCGGACGACGACGAGCCGGACGCGTTCGAGGCCCCTGCCCGGCCGGCGGCACCGCGCGCCCCGGAGCCGACCGCCTCGCGGGTCGCGGCGCCGGCCGCCGCGCCGGTCCCGGCCCGCCGGGCGCCCGCGCCGCAGATGCGGCCCGAGGATTACGCCCTGCCGGCCCTCGACCTGCTGGCCGCCCCGCGCGGTCCCTCGCCGGCGAGCCTGGTCTCGGCCGATGCCCTGGAGCAGAACGCGACCCTGCTCGAGGCGACGCTGGGCGATTTCGGCGTGCGCGGCGAC
>NZ_AKFK01000024.1:0-26238 GCF_000272495.1 Methylobacterium sp. GXF4
CGTAGAGCAGGGCCGCGCCGACCAGCCCGACCACCAGCAGCACGGCTTTCCAGGTCCCCGGCCGCGCCTGCCGGGCGCCGAGCAGGGCCAGCATGGCGACGATGCCGCCCTCCCCCCGGTTGTCCGCGCGCAGGATCAACACCGCGTATTTCAGCGACACGATCAGGATCAGCGACCACAGGATCAGGGACACCGCCCCCAGCGCCGCCGCCGGCACCGCGGCGCCGCCCGCGGTCGCCGCCTTCACGGCCTCCTTGAAGGCGTAGAGCGGGCTGGTCCCGATATCGCCGTAGACGACGCCCAGCGCCCCGAGCATGAGCGCCGGGCCGGGCCCGTGCCGGACGGCGCCGGGTTTTCGCGCCACCGGCGCGGCGGGCAGGGTGACCGCCGGAGCAGCCGCGGAACTCAGGGCTTGGCGCACGGGCGTATCCGGTCGATGGCGGCACTGTCGTGCGCGACCTTAGCAAGCCGGATGCGGGGCGGAAGACTTAATCCCTCACCGCCGCGAACGCGGCGAAGACTTGTCACCCGAACCCGATGACATTGGAATGAAGCTCGTTGCCCCCTCCCCGAATACGGGGAGGGAGTCTTCTGTCTCAGGCGGCGTCCAGGCCCAGGTCGATGATCGCCGCCGAATGGGTGATCCAGCCGCAGGAGATCAGATCGACGCCCGAGGCCGCCACCGCGCCCACGGTCTCGCGGGTGATGCGGCCGGAGGCCTCCGAGAGGGCGCGGCCGTCGATCATCGCGACGGCGCGGGTCAGCAGGTCGGGGCCCATATTGTCGAGGAGGACTGCGTCGACCCCGATCGAGAGGGCTTCTTCCAGCTGGTCGAGGCTGTCGACCTCGCACTCGATCTTGACCAAGTGGCCGGCCCGGGCCCGGGCGCGCTCGATCGCCGGCACGATGCCGCCGGCCACCGCCACGTGGTTGTCCTTGATCAGCACCGCGTCGTCGAGGCCGAAGCGGTGGTTGGAGCCGCCGCCGGCCCGGACCGCGTGCTTCTCGAGGGCGCGCAGGCCCGGGGTGGTCTTGCGGGTGCAGACGATCGAGGCCTTGCCGTGCGGGCGGGCCGCCTCGACGAGGCCGTTCGTCGCCGTGGCGACGCCGGACATCCGGCACAGCAGGTTCAGGGCGACGCGCTCGGCGGTCAGGATCGCCCGGGCCGGCCCTTCGAGGCGCAGGACGACGTCGCCGGGCGACACGCGGGCGCCGTCGCCGCGCTCGACTGTGACGGTCACGGCCGGATCGATCAGCGCGAAGGCGATGGACGCGGCGTCGGTGCCGGAGATGACGCCGGCCTGCCGGGACGCGATCACGCCGCGCATCCGCTCGCCGGGCGGCACGATGGCATCGGTGGTGATGTCGCCGGCCCGGCCGAGATCCTCGACCAGGGCGGCGCGCACCACCGGCTCCACCAGGAGCCGCGGCAGGGGCAGGATCTCTGCCGTCAGGACCGATTGCGTCAGGACCGGTTGCGTCATGGCGTCAGCTCCGTCCCAGCTTCGATGGTCTCGCGGTGCTCGGCCTTCAGCGCGGCGAGGGTCGTCTCGGTGTGCGCCGCCGGGGCGGTGTGGGGGAAATCGCTGCGCCAATGGGCGCCGCGGCTCTCCTGGCGGGCGAGTGCGCCCCGGGCGATCATCAGCGCCACCAGGGCGGCGTCGCACTGGTCCGCGCGGGGCTCGAGGGCCGACACCGCCTCGGCGAGGCCGTTGGCGTTGCGCACGACGCCGACCTTTGCCTCCATCAGCCTGCGGATCGCCGGCAGGTCGGCGACTGACCGGGGCGCCGCCGTTTCGGGCACGATCGCGCCCGGGAGCGGGGCGTCCAGGGCGTCGGCGATGAAGCCGGCATAGGCCAGCCCCTCCAGCAGAGAATTGCTGGCGAGCCGGTTGGCGCCGTGCAGCCCCGTCGAAGCGACCTCGCCGCAGGCATAGAGGCCCGGCACCGAGGTGGCGCCATGCGCGTCCACCTTCACCCCGCCCATATGGTAGTGCGCCGCCGGGCGGACCGGGATCGGCTGGACGGCCGGGTCGATGCCGGCGGCGGCGCACAGGCCCGCCACGGTCGGGAAGCGCACCGGCATCGCGGCTCCGAGGGCGCCGCGGGTATCGAGATAGACCGTGCGGCCGCGCTGGAGTGCCTGGAAGATGCCGCGGGCGACCACATCGCGCGGGGCGAGGTCGCCACCCGCGATCCCGGCCATGACGGCCGCGCCGGTCTCGTCGATCAGCCGGGCCCCCTCCCCGCGCAGGGCCTCGGTGGCCAGCGGCATCGGGTCGGCGCCGGCCGCGATGGCGGTCGGGTGGAACTGCACGAACTCCATGTCGCGCATCACCGCCCCGGCGCGGGCGGCCAGCGCAAGGCCGCCGCCGACGGCGCCGGGCGGGTTCGTCGTGGCCGCGTAGAGGGCGCCGACGCCGCCGGTGGCCAGCACCACGGCGCGGGCCGGGATCCGGAACCGGGCGCCGTCGCGCTCGGCCACGATGCCGGCCACCGCGCCGTTCTTGTCCCGCAGCAGGCCGCAGGCGCGGGCCTCGACCACCTCGACGGAGGGGGCGGACAGGACCGCCCGCACCAGGCCTTCCAGAACCCGGGCGCCGGTGGCGTCGCCGCCGGAGCGGACGATACGGCGCCGGCCATGCGCGGCCTCGAGACCCAGCGCCAAGGCACCATCCTCGGCGCGGTCGAACGGGACGCCGATCCGCACCAGCCAGTCGATCAGCTCCGGCCCGGCCTGGGCGACCCGGAGCGCCACGTCGGGCTCGGTCAGCCCAGCACCGGCGGCCTCGGTGTCGGCGGCGTGGAGCGCGGCGGCATCGTCGGCCCCGACCGAGGCGGCGATGCCGCCCTGCGCCCAGCCCGTGGCGGTGCCGAGTCCCAGGGCCGAGGTGGTGATCAGCGTCACGGGACGCGGGGCGAGCCGCAGCGCGACGCTGAGGCCGGCGACGCCGCCGCCGACCACGACGACGCGGTCGGCCGTGTTGGGAGAGACGGCGTTCATCGTCAGCGCACCAGCAGCATGCGCTCGACCGCCGCCCGGGCGCGGTCGGCCAGAGCGGGATCGACGGTGACCTCGTGGGTCATCGTCTCGAGGGCGCGACGGATGTTGCCGAGGCTCATCCGCTTCATGTGCGGACACATGTTGCAGGGCTTGATGAACTCGATATCCGGATTCGCGGCCGCGATGTTGTCGGCCATGGAGCACTCGGTCACGAGGACGACCTGGCTCGGGCGCTTCTGGAGCACGAAATCCATCATCATCGCGGTCGAGCCGGAGAAGTCCGATTCGGCGACGACGTCCGGCGGGCATTCCGGATGCGCGATCACCGTGACGCCGGGATAGCTGTCGCGCACGTCGCGGATGTCGCCGGGCGTGAAGCGCTCGTGCACCTCGCAATGCCCGGCCCAGGTCAGGATCTCGACCTCGGGCACCTCGGCCTGGACGTTCTGGGCCAGGAACTCGTCCGGGATCATCAGGACCCGGGGAGCGTTCAGCGACCGCACCACAGCGACGGCGTTGCCGCTGGTGCAGCACAGGTCCGATTCGGCCTTCACGGCGGCGGAGGTGTTCACGTAGGTCACGATCGGCACGCCGGGGTACTTGGCCCGGAGGCCGCGCACGTCGGCGGCCGTGATCGAATCGGCCAGCGAGCAGCCCGCGCCCATATCGGGGATCAGCACGGTCTTGCCCGGGTTCAGGAGCTTGGCGGTCTCGGCCATGAAGTGGACGCCCGCCAGGACGATGACGTCGGCATCGACGGTCACCGCCTCCCGGGCCAGAGCCAGGCTGTCGCCGACGATGTCGGCCACCGTGTGGAAGATCTCCGGCGCCTGGTAATTGTGCGCCAGGATCACGGCATTGCGCTCACGCTTCAGCCGCAGGATCGCCTCGATATCGGGGGCGAGCGCCGGCCACTCGATCGCGGGGATGTGGCGGCTGACACGGGCGTAGAGATCCGGCAGCGGCAGGCCCGGAGCCGACGTGCGAGAGACGGGTGACACGGTCGCCGTCATGGCGTCCTCCATTATGCTCAGTTTGAGCATTGTGCCGTCTAACTTATGGGCGCCGGATCCGTCTGTCTAGATATGCTAGCCTTGAGCATAAATCTTTTGCGACGCGGTGTTATGCTGCGCCGCCGAAGGGCGTTGCGCTCAGCAGAAGGTCGCGGGATCCGGTCCGATCCGCCCATCCGGCCGGTCGAGGGCGGCGATCTGCGTCATCTCGGTGTCGCTGAGCACGAAGTCGAACACCGAGACGTTCTCGACGATGCGCTCGGGCCGGGCGGTCTTCGGGATCGCCACGCAGCCGATCTGCACCTGCCAGCGCAGCACCACCTGGGCCGGGCTCATGCCGTGGGCCTTGGCGATGGCGACGATCACCGGATCGTTCAGCTCCTTGCCCTGCCCCAGCGGGCTCCAGGATTCGGTCACGATGCCGCGACGGGCATCGTCGGCCCGCGGCTCCGCGCGCTGGAAGCGCGGATGCAACTCGATCTGGTTGACGGCAGGCGCGACGCCGGTCTCGCCGATCAGCGCGGCGATGTGCTCCGGCGTGAAGTTCGAGACGCCGATCGACTTGGCGCGGCCCTCGTCGCGGAGCTCGATCAGCGTCCGCCACGTATCCACGAACAGCCGCCGCTGCGGACACGGCCAGTGGATCAGATAGAGGTCGACATAATCCTGCCCGAGGCGCTTCAGGCTCTCGTCGAAGGCCTTGCGCGCCGCATCGCGGCCCTGCCGATCATTCCACAGCTTGGTGGTCAGGAAGACATCCGCGCGCGGCACCTGAGCCTCGCGGATCCCCCGCCCGACGCCCTCCTCGTTGCCATAGGCGGCGGCGGTGTCGATCAGCCGATACCCGGCCTGAAGCGCGTGACCGACGAGTTCGGGCGCCTGCGCGTCCGAGAGCTGCCAGCAGCCGAAGCCGATCTGCGGAATGTGGCGCCCGTCGTTGAGGGGCAGGGTCGGGACGGTGACGGCCATACTGAGAACTCCCAAACGCGTGTTCCGACCGCTTCACCTGGATCGGGCCCGGTGATCGACCAGGGCCGGCCGTTCGACCGCGCCAGCGGGGCCGCGATGAACGGGCGCAGTCTGGACCGGATCTAATCCGCAGACGCTGACGTTGGGACATTGGATTCCAGGCTGCGCCGCGCCGTGAGCGTCGCGCATGGGCGGGATAGCAGCATGACTGACGAGATACCGACGAGGCCGTTCGCCCTGACACGGCGCGCCGTCGTGGAAGGTTGCGCGGCCGCCGGCGCGCTGGGCGCCCTCGGCTTGCGCCCGGCCCCCGCCGCGGCGGCCCCCGGCGATCCCGCCGCGCAGACCATGCCGGTGCGCCTGACGATCAACGGCCAGCCGCGTGACCTGATCCTCGACACCCGCACGACCCTCCTGGACGCCCTGCGCGAGCACCTCGCCCTCACCGGCACCAAGAAGGGCTGCGACCATGGTCAATGCGGTGCCTGCACGGTGCTGGTGGACGGCCGGCGGATCAATTCCTGCCTGACGCTTGCGGCGATGCACGAGGGCGACGCGATCACGACGATCGAGGGCTTGGCGACCGGCGACACGCTCCATCCGATGCAGGCGGCCTTCATCGAGCATGACGGCTTCCAGTGCGGCTACTGCACACCCGGCCAGATCTGCTCGTCGGTGGGCATGCTGAGCGAGGCCAAGGCCGGATGGCCGAGCGCCGTGACGGAGGACATCGCGTCACAGCCGAGCCTCAGCGACGCCGAAATCCGCGAGCGGATGAGCGGCAACATCTGTCGCTGCAGCGCCTACCCGAACATCGTCGCGGCGATCCGCGATACCGCCGCCAGCAACCTCTGAGGGGGCGGACATGAAGGCTTTCACCTACGAGCGTCCCGCCACCGTGCAGGACGCGGCCAAGCTCGCGGCCGAGCGGCCGAACGCGAAGTTCATCGCCGGCGGCACCAACCTGCTCGACCTGATGAAGCTTCAGATCGAGACCCCGGCGACGCTGATCGACGTCAACCGGCTGCCGCTCGACAAGGTCGAGGCGACGCCGGAGGGCGGCCTGCGGATCGGTGCCCTCGTGCGCAACGCGGACCTCGCCGCGGACCCGCGGGTGCGCAAGGATTACGCGGTGCTGGCCAAGGCCCTGCTCGCGGGGGCCTCCGGCCAGCTGCGCAACAAGGCGACCACCGCCGGCAACCTGCTGCAGCGGACGCGCTGCTACTATTTCTACGACACGGCCATGCCCTGCAACAAGCGCGAGCCCGGCTCGGGCTGCTCGGCAATCGGCGGGTTCAACCGGATCATGGCGGTGCTCGGCACGAGCGAGGCCTGTATCGCCACCAACCCGTCCGACATGAACGTCGCCATGCGCGCGCTTGACGCCACCGTCGAGACGGTCGATCCGGCCGGGCAGGCGCGGACCATCCCGATGGCCGACTTCCACCGGCTGCCGGGCGACACGCCGCAGATCGAGACCGACCTGCGCAAGGGCGAGATCATCACCGCGGTGACGCTGCCGAAGCCGGTGGCCGGCCAGCACATCTACCGCAAGGTCCGCGACCGGGCCTCCTACGCCTTCGCGACCGTGTCGGTGGCCGCAATCATCACAGGTGCCGAGGGCGGCAAGCCTACCGCCGCGCGGCTCGCCTTCGGCGGCCTGGCGCACAAGCCCTGGCGCGTGGCCGAGGCCGAGGAGGCGCTGGTGCGGACCGGCTCCGCCGATGCCGCCGCCGACGCCGCTCTGAAGGGCGCCCGCGGTTACGGCGCCAACGACTTCAAGATCCCGCTGACGCGGCGGACCCTGCGCGCCGTCATGGCGCAGGCGACCCGCGCGTAAAATCCAGCAAGGACCAATCCCATGGAGATGAACCAGCCGATCGGCCGGACGCCCCTCGACGACCGGCCCGACGGCCTCGTCGGCAAGCCGCTGGACCGCGTCGAGGGTCCGCTCAAGGTCACCGGGCACGCCCCCTACGCCTACGAGACCCGGGCCCTGAAGAACCCGGCCTACGGCTACATCGTGCCGGCTTCCATCGCGGCCGGAACGATCCAGGCCATCGACGCCGAGGCCGCCCGCCGGGCCCCGGGGACGATCCTGGTCCTGACCCACGAGAACGTGCCCGAGCAGGGCGAGAAGAAGGAGCAGGTCTGGCCGCAGCTCCAGGGCACCGAGATCAGGTTCTACGGTCAGCCCGTGGCCTTCGTGGTCGCCGAGACCTTCGAGCAGGCCCGGGCCGCCGCGATGCTGGTCAAGGTCCGGTACGACGCGGCCAAGCCCAGGGCGCTGCTGAAGGACAACATGGCGGCGGCCTACGAGCCGAAGCCCATGAACTCGCCCCCGGATTCCAAGCTCGGCGATTTCGACGCGGCCTTCGCGGCGGCCCCGGTGAAGCTCGACGTGGAGTACACGACGCCGCCGCAGATCCACGCCCAGATGGAGCCGCACGCCACGATCGCCTCCTGGGAGGGCGACGGCGTGGTGCTGTACACCTCCAACCAGATGCCGAACCGCGGCCAGAAGGCGCTGGGGTCGGTGCTCAAGCTGGCCCCCGAGAAGGTCCGGATCGTCAGCCCCTATATCGGCGGCGGCTTCGGGGCGAAGCTGCAGGTCCAGCCGGAGGCGACCCTGGCGATCCTGGCTTCCAAGGTCATCCAGCGGCCCGTGAAGGTCGCGCTGACCCGGCAGCAGGAATTCCACGTTGCGACCCACCGCACCGACACGATCCAGCGGATCCGGCTCGGCGCCGACAAGGACGGAAAGCTCTCGGCGATCAGCCACGAATCCTGGTCCGACACCGCCGAGGGCGACGGCTTCTTCGAGACCTCCGCCAACGTCACCCGCTCGCTCTACGCGGCGCAGAACCGGGTGACGCGCCACCGGCTCGTCAACTTGAATATGCCGATCGCGTCATCGATGCGCGCGCCGGGCGAGGCCGTGGGTCAGCTCGCCTTCGAATGCGCCATGGACGAGCTGGCCGAGCACCTGAAGATCGATCCGATCGAGCTGCGGGTGCGCAACGAGCCCGCTGAGGATCCCGAGAAGAAGGTGCCGTTCTCCACCCGCCAGCTCGTGCCCTGCATGCGCGAGGGTGCCCGCCTGTTCGGCTGGGACAAGCGGCAGGCGGCGGGCAACCGCCGCGAGGGCAATTGGCTCGTCGGCATGGGCATGTCGGCGGCCGCCCGGCTCAACCCGCTGATGCCATCCGCCGCCAAGGTGCGGCTGGGACCGGATGGGGTGCTGGTCGTGCGCATGGCGATGACCGATCCCGGCACCGGCACCTACACGATCCTGACCCAGATCGCCGGCGAGATGCTGGGCCTGCCCCCCGAGCGGGTGCGGGTCGAGATGGGCGATACCGATTTCCCGTTCGCGGCCGGCTCCGGCGGCTCGTTCGGCGCCGGCTCGTCGGGCTCGGCGCTCTACGTCGCCTGCGAGAATTTGCGGGAGGCGCTGTTGAAGGCGGGCGATCTCAACCCGGAGGGCGCGACCTTCCGGGACGGGGCCGTGACGTCCGGGAACCGGACAGAAACCCTGACCGACCTCGCCAATAACGGCCTGGAGGCGACCGGCGAGATCAGGCCGGGCGAGATGAAGCAGAAATTCTCGCAGTACTCCTACGGCGCTCACTTCGCAGAAATCGGTGTCGACGCCGATACCGGCGAGATCAGGCTGCGAAGAATGCTGGGCGTATTCACCGGCGGCCGCATCCTCAACGCGAAGACGGCGCGAAGCCAGGCGATCGGCGGCATGACCTTCGGCGTCGGTGCGGCGCTGATGGAGGATGCGGTGGTCGATTCCCGCTACAGCTTCTTCGTCAACCACGACATGGCCGAGTACCATGTGCCGGTCCATGCCGACATCCCGGCGATCGACGCGGTGTTCCTGCCGGAACTCGACGACAAGGCGAACCCGCTCAAGAGCAAGGGTCTCGGCGAACTCGGCATCTGCGGCGCCGGGGCGGCGCTCGCCAACGCGATCCACAACGCCACCGGCATCCGGATCCGCGAGTACCCGATGACCCTCGACAAGGTGCTCAAGGGTTTCGAGGAGCAGGAGGGCCAGGCCCAGCGCCGAACCTGACGCGCATCGCATCGGCACCGGCCCCACCCACGGTTGACGGGCGCGGCGCCGATGCGGGACACCCGGGCAAAACCCTAGACCACGGGGAACGCCCTTTGTCCGACGCCCTCCGGCCCCACGACCGCCACCCGCCGGCCCGCTTCAACGCGGCCCGGTACTGCCTGGCCGAGAATGCGCGGCTGCGCCCCGACAAGACTGCCCTGGTGCTGGTCGGCGACGGAACCGAGAGCCGGCTCAGCTTCGCCGCGGTCGACCGCGCTGTGCGCAGCATCGCGGCGGGCCTGCTCGGCCTCGGGCTGAAGCAAGGCGACCGGGTGATGATCCGGATGAGCAACGAGGCCGATTACGTCCTGGTCTATTTCGGCGCCCTGGCGGCGGGCCTCGTGGCGCTGCCGTCCTCGCCGCAGCTGACCGAGGGCGAGGCCGCGTTCCTGATGGAGAATTCCGGCGCGGCGGCGATCGTGGTCGGCGGCGGCTGCACGGTCCCGCCCGAGGCCCTGGGCGGCCGCCTGCTGCTTGACGCCGCCGCCATCGCCGCCCTGAAAGCCGGCCCGGCGCTGCCCGACTACGCCGACACCGCCGCTGACGACCCGGCGATGCTGATCTACACCTCCGGCACCACCAGCCGGCCCAAGGGCGTGCTGCACGCCCACCGGGCCGCCTTCGGCCGCTGGCCGATGGTCGCGCACTGGCTCGGGCTCACCGAATCCGACGTGATGCTCCATGCCGGTACCATGAATTGGACCTACACGCTGGGGGTGGGCCTGAGCGATCCGTGGTCGGTGGGCGCCACCGCGGTGCTCTACAACGGCCCCCGCGACCCCGCGGTCTGGCCGCGCCTGATCGCGGCATACGGCGCCACCCTGTTCGCCGCGGTCCCGACCCTCTACCGCCAGATCCTGAAATACGGCGCCCTCGCCCGGCACGACCTGTCGAGCCTGCGCCACGGCTGCACCGCCGGCGAGCCCTTGTCGGTGGAGCTGCTGGAGGCCTGGACCCGGGCGACGGCCAAGCCGCTCTACGAGGCGCTCGGGATGAGCGAGATCTCGACCTACATCTCCAGCGGCCCGACCATCCCGGTCCGCCCGGGTTCCCCGGGCCGGCCGCAGCCCGGGCGGCGCGTGGCGATCCTGCCGGTGGAGGGGCCGCCCGAACCGCTGCCCGCCGGCGAGACCGGGCTGTTGGCCGTCCACCGTTCGGAGCCGGCGCTGATGCTCGGCTACTGGAACCGTCCCGACGAGGAGGCCGAGGTGATGCGCGGCGACTGGTTCGTCGGCGGCGACCTCGCCCGGTTCGATGCGGACGGCTACCTCTGGTTCGAGGGCCGCAACAACGACCTGATGAAGGCCATGGGCTACCGGGTCTCGCCGAACGAGGTCGAGATCGTCCTCGCCGCCCACCCGTCCGTGGCGGAGGTCGGGGTGGCCGAGCTGCCGGTGCGCGCCGACGTCTCGGTCATCTGCGGCTTCGTCGTGCTCCAGCCCGGCGCCGAGCCCGACGCGGCGGACCTGCTCGCCTGGTGCGAGAGCCGGCTGGCCGCCTACAAGCGCCCGCGGGAGATCCGCTTTCTGGACACCCTGCCCCGGACGGCCAACGGCAAGGTGCAGCGCAAGCGTCTGGTCGAGGCTTTGGGGTGAGGCCGCATCCTCAATCCGCAGAGTGAGCGATCGCTCATCGAGACCTGGGACGCTCAGGACGCGGGACGTTGTGCACGGCGCGCAAACATCCAGCCTGTCACACCGGGACCGAGGAGCGAAGGCCGGCATGACATTGTGGCTTGATCTGCCTGCCCCGCGCTTCCGGGCCCAACGGGAACCGCGTCCCTAGAGGAGCGTCCCCCGCAGGATCAGCAGCGCCACGGAGAAGTAGATCACCAGCCCGGTGACATCGACCAGGGTCGCCACGAACGGGGCCGAGGCGGTGGCGGGGTCGAAGCCGATCCGCTGGAGGATGAACGGCAGCATCGAGCCGGCGAGCGAGCCGAACATCACGATGCCGACCAGGGCCGCGCCGACCGTGGCTGCGACCAGCGGCCAGTGCTCGCCGTAATCGTAGAGGCCGAATTTCTGCCAGGCGACGATCCGGATCACCGCGATGATCCCGAGAATGCTGCCCAGCACGATGCCGGTGGGCAGCTCGCGCAGGGCCACCCGCCACCAATCGCTCAGACGGATCTGGTGCAGGGCCAGCGCCCGGATCAGCAGCGAGGTCGCCTGCGAGCCGGAATTGCCGCCCGAGCTCATGATCAGCGGGATGAACAGGGTCAGGACGATCGCCTTCTCCAGCTCGCCCTCGAACCCCTGCATGGCCGAGGCGGTGAGCATCTCGGACAGGAACAGCGCGCAGAG
This sequence comes from Methylobacterium sp. GXF4, assembly GCF_000272495.1. Lineage (NCBI taxonomy): Bacteria > Pseudomonadati > Pseudomonadota > Alphaproteobacteria > Hyphomicrobiales > Methylobacteriaceae > Methylobacterium > Methylobacterium sp. GXF4. The sequence goes on from NZ_AKFK01000024.1 coordinate 11,419, forward strand.
CCAGCCGGCGCGCTTCCGGATCATCGTGAAGAAGCCGATATCCATGTAGGGCTCGGGCAGCGCCTCCATGCCGCCGAAGCGCTGCACGTCTTGGGTCTGCTTCTCGACCATGGCGTCGATCATGTCGTCCACCGTGACGATGCCGATCACGTGGCCGACCGCGTCGACCACCGGCAGCGCCAGCAGGTCGTATTTCGAGATCAGCCGGGCGGCCTCCTCGCGGCTCGCCGTGGGCGAGACGGCCAGCGGCCGGCGGCCGGGGGCGACGCTGAGCACGTTGTCGTTCGGATCGCCCGAGATCAGCCGGCGCAGGGGCACGGCCTTGGTCAGCGCCCGGGTGCGCGGGTCGAGCACGAAGATCGCGTAGATGGTCTCGCGGGTCTTCTCGACGTGCCGGATGTGCTCGAGCGTCTGGCCCACCGTCCAGGTGCCCGGCACCGTGACGAACTCGGTGGTCATCAGCGAGCCGACCGTCTCCTCGCCGTAGGCCGACAGGCGATCGACCGCGCCGCGGGTCTCGGCGTCGAGGCGGGCGCGCAGGTCGGACCGGCCGGGCTCCTCGATCTCGCGGAACACGTCCGTCACTCGGTCGGCCGACATGCCCGAGAGGTAGGCGGCCACCCGGTCGCGCGGCAGCATCTCGATGATGTCGGCCGCGCAGTCGAGCTCCGGCTGGTCGAGCACCTCGATCGCCCGCTCCATCGGCAGGCCGAGGATGATCGCCGCGGCGACCTCGGGGGCCTCCTCGTTCAGGGCCTCGACGATGTCGGGGGCGCGCTCGTCCGACAGGCGTGCGGCCAGCACGGACGGGTCGACGCGCGCGTCGATGGGGGCGATCTCGTTCATGGCCTCGCCTCTCGGGTGACGAGACGGCGCGCCGCCGGTCTTGCTGGTTCTCAGGGCCGCGACCGGTGAGCCACGCCGCTCACCCCGCGGCCGGGCCTCTCAGCGGCTCAGGCGGGATGACGGCGCGTCGCCGGGCACGGCAGGCACGATCGGTCTGGCACGTCGCTTCGCTGGTCGATGCTGAAAGGGAGCGCGGCGCCCCCGGATGGACGCCCCGCGCGGCTGCCTCGTGCCCCTGCGGGAAAAATCCGTCAAGCCGAAACCGGCCCCCATCCCGGGCCTCGTGCACGACGGCGCGGCAGCGTTGCCGGAAGGCCGCGGCCGGGCCGGGCGGCGTCCATATGAGAAATATAAGTGTTGTGCTCGCTTGTATTGCGCCCAAGATATTGCCTATATGATCCTCATCAACAGCGAGGAGAAACGCCATGGCTTGGTCTGCCCCGATCGTGTCCGAGATCTGCGTCGGCATGGAAGTCACGAGCTACGAGTCGGCTGAGATCGACACCTTCAACTAAGTCGACTCCGCCCCGGGTCGCTGAATGATCCGGGGATTGTCGTCGTCATCGTCCCATCGTTCATTTTCTGGAGGAAAACATGGCCTGGTCCGCTCCCGTCGTTTCCGAAATCTGCGTCGGCATGGAAGTCACCAGCTACGAGTCGGCTGAGATCGACACGTTCAACTGAGACATCCATCCACCGGATGGTTTCGGGCGCCGCTTCACACGAAGCGGCGCCTTTTTTGTGCGCGCTGGCCCGGCGGACGATCTTGATCACCTGCGCGGGATCGGATTTCTTCGCGCGATCTCATCCCGGGCGGTCGCTGACGGCGGAAGCCTTGCCGGATGCTTCCACATGTCCCGGCGATCCCCGACGCGGGAGCGCCGGTCCCCAAGGGTCGGGCCATGCACGTCCTGCTCACCGGTTCCTCCGGCTGGCTCGGCCGGTTCCTCGCCCCGCGCCTGCGCGCCGTCGGCCATCGGGTGACCGGCCTCGACGTAGCCCCCGGGCCCGAGACCGATCTGGTCGGCTCCGTGGCGGATCGCGGCACCGTCAGCCGGGCGTTCGATCGCGGGATCGAGGCCGTGATCCATGCCGGCGCCCTGCATAAGCCCGACATCGTGCGCTACCCGGCGCAGGCCTTCATCGACAGCAACGTCACGGGAACGCTGAACCTGCTCGAGGCGGCAGTCTCAGCCGGCAACGACCGTTTCGTGTTCACCTCCACGACCTCGCTGATGATCAGCCAGGCGATCCGCGACGAGGCCGGCGAGGCCGCAATCTGGCTGGACGAGACCAGCGGGCCGCTGGCGCCGCGCAACATCTACGGGGTGACCAAGCTCGCGGCCGAAGGCCTGTGCCGCCTCTACGCCGCGGAGTACGGGCTGGCCTGCGTGGTCCTGCGCACCGCCCGGTTCTTCCCGGAGGAGGACGACACGCACCGGGTGCTGTGCGGCGAGAACCTCAAGGCCAACGAGTTCCTGAACCGGCGCCTGACCGTCGAGGACGCCGCCGAGGGGCACGTCGCGGCGCTGCTGCGGGCCCCCGAGATCGGGTTCGGCCTGTTCCTCCTCTGCGCACAGACACCGTTCGACCGTGCCGAGGCAGGAGACCTCAAGCGGGACGCCGCATCCGTCATCGCGCGTCACTTCCCCGACGCCGCGGAGCTCTACGCCCGGAGAGGCTGGACGCTGCCGGCCAGCATCGGCCGGGTCTACGATTCGCGTCTCGCCGAAACGGCGCTCGGCTTCCGCTGCCGGAGCGGATTCGCCGAGATCCTGGAGGCGTTGCGGGACGGGCGCGCCCTGCCCTTCGCGCACGACCCGACCTACCTGTCTCCGAAAGAGGTCGGGCTGGAACGCTACGCTTTCGGCCGCTGACGCCCCCGCCCCTCAGGCCACGAACATCCCGGCGATCGCCGCGCTCGTGAGGTTCGCCAGAGTCCCGGCCAGGATCGCGCGCAGCCCGTAGCGGGCGACCTCGGCGCGCCGCTCGGGGACCAGGCTGGAGAAGCTCGCGAGCTGGATCGCGATCGAGGCGAAGTTGGCGAAGCCGCACAGGGCGAAGCAGACGATCGCCTGGGAACGCGGGTCGAGGGTCTCGGCCTTCAGGGTCGGCGACAGGTTGGCGTAGGCGAGGAACTCGTTGAAGGCGATCTTCTGGCCGATCGCGCCGCCGACCAGCGCCGCGTTCTCCCAGGGCACGCCGAGCAGCCAGGCGAGCGGCGCGAGCGCCCAGCCGAGCACGCCCTCGATCGACGCCGCCGGGTAACCGGCGAGGCCCCCGACATAGCCGACGATCCCGTTCGCCAAGGCGATGAGGCCCACGAAGGCGATCAGCATCGCGCCCACCGAGACCGCGACCGCGAGGCCCTTCTGCGTGCCGTCGGCGGCCGCCTCGATGATGTTGGCCGCCCGGATCTCGCCGAACTCCACCCGGGTGGTGGCGATCCGGGTCGGTTCGACCGAGGGCATCAGGATCTTGGCGTAGAGCAGGCCCCCGGGGATCGCCATCACGGAGGCGGCCAGCAGGTAGGTCATCGGCACGCCGAGCGCTGCGTAGCCCGCCAGGATCGACCCGGCGGTGGAGGAGGCGCCGCTCGCCATCACGGCGAACAGCTCCGCCCCGGTGAGCAGCGGCAGGAACGGGCGCAACGCCACCGCGATCTCGCTCTGGCCGATGGCGATGGTGATAACCGCGGAGAAGGATTCGATCGGCGAGGTGCCCAGGATCCGCCGGAGCACCGCGCCGAGCCCCCGGGCGAGCACCTGCATCACGCCGACATGGTACAGGACCCCGATCAGCGCCGAGACGTACAGGATCTGCGGCAGAACCCGCAGGGCCAGGATGAACCCCGAGCCGCCGAACAGCTCGAACATCTTCGGTTCGACCAGCCCGCCGAACAGGAACGCGGTGCCGCGGTCACCGTAGGAGAGCCCCGTCACCACGACGTCCGCGGCGGCCTTCAGCGCGGCCTGCCCGGCGGGCAGGAACAGGACCAGCGCGCCGAGCCCGACCTGCAGCGCCAGGGCGGCGAGCACGACCCGGGGGCGGATCGCCCGGCGGTTGTTGGAGCACAGGGCGGCGATCGCCAGCAGCAGCAGGATGGAGAGGCCGGCATGGATCAGGCGGTCGGGCATCGCATCCTTCGGGTCCGAGCTTGACCGCCGGATGGAAGGTTCGGGCCAACCGGCCCGTCAATCCGGGTTGTCCATCACGAGGTAGGGAGCGAACAGGTCGCTGACCTGCGCGAAGCCCCAGTCGAGATCGGCCTGGGTCAGCTCGGTGCTGCCCTGGAGCCGGTGGCTCATCCAGTGGCTCGACACGATCCAGGCGTTGTCGATCAGCCGCCCCAGGGCATCCGGCGCGATCCGCAGCCGCCCGGCCCGAACCGCCGCCTCGAACACGCCGCGGGCGAGCGCCTGCGTCCGCGCCCGCAGGGCATGGACCCGCGGGCGCAGCGCCGGGGCAATCTCCACCATGGCGATCCCGTCCCGGTAGATGCAGCGATAGCGCCAGATCAGGTCGAACCAGCCCCGCTGATAGGCGAGCAGCGCCTCCGGGGCGGCGGGGTCGGCCGGCATGCGCCCGGCCACCGTCTCGGCCTCGACCTCGAAGGCGGTGAACAGCGCCTCCACCAGCCCGCTCTTGCGCGGGAAATGGTATTGCAGATTGCCTTCCCGGATCCCGGATGCCGCGGCGATCTCCGCCGTGGTGACCCGGCCCAGGCCGCGGGCGTTGAACAGCGCGAGGCTCTGCGCGAGAATCTTCTCGCGTGTCCCCGTGGGCCGTTCCGGGCCGTCGCCCCCTCGCCCCCTGCGGCTGTCGCCTGTCAGCATGATCCCCGAATCCGCTTTAGGGTATCCACCCTAGACAATCCGCGCGGCCGGGGCTATCCCCATGGCGTCGTCGGGCAAGCTCGGCGGAACGGGAGGTGAGGCTTGGCCCAGAAACTCCAACTCGCGGGCGCGGTCGTGCTCCTCACCGGCGCGGCGAGCGGCATCGGCGCCGCCCTGGCGCAGGGCTTGGCGGCCAAGGGCTGCAGCCTCCTGCTGGTGGACCGGGACGCGGCGGGCCTCGAGGCCGTCGCCGGCAAGGCCCGCGCAGCCGGTGCCGCCGTGGAGACCCGGGTCCTCGACCTCACCGACGCCGAGGCCATCCAGACGCTCCCGGACTGGGCCGAGGCGCGCTTCGGCCGCCTCGACGTCCTGATCAACAATGCCGGCGTCGCGCTGGGCGGGCGGTTCGACGAGACGCATCTCGACGATTTCGAGTGGCTGATGGACATCAACCTGCGCGCCGTCGTGCGGATGTGCCACGCCTTCCTGCCGATGCTGCGTGCCCGGCCGGCGGCCCAGATCGTCAACCTGTCGAGCCTGTTCGGGCTGATCGCGCCGCCCGGCCAGGTCGCCTACGCGACCAGCAAGTTCGCCGTGCGCGGCTTCACCGAGGCCCTGCGGCACGAATATGCCGGCACCGGGCTCGGGGTCACGGTGGTTCATCCCGGCGGCGTCGCCACTGCCATCGCCCGCAGCGCCCGCAGCCCGCGCCCGCCCACGGACCCGGAGGCCGCCGAGCGCGCCCGGGTGGAGGACGAGAAGGCGCGCGAGGCGTTCGGCAAGCTGCTGACGCTCTCGCCCGAGGAGGCCGCGGCCACGATCATCCAGGGGATCGAGCGTCGCCAGCCGCGCATCCTGATCGGCAAGGATGCGCGCAGCGCGGCCCTGATCCAGCGCCTGATGCCGGTGGGCTACTGGAAGACGATCGTGCGCCTGTCCGGCGGGAAGGTCTGAGCATGGCGAGCCTACGCGCCTATCTGGGCACCTGGATGGTCCGCAACAAAGTGCGCGGCCCCCTGTCGAAGGCCCGGGACGCGGCCGCCTTCCGCCGCATCTTCGAGGCGCCGGCCTTCCCCGACCCGAAGGGCGTCACCTACGAGCCCGGCACGTTGGGCGGAGTGCGGGGGGAATGGGTCCGGCCGAAATCCGGATCGGGTCTGCGGATGCTCTACATCCATGGCGGCGGCTTCATCGCCTGCTCGCCGCGCACCCATCGGCCGGTGACCGGCGCGCTGGCCAATCGCGGCTTCACGCTCTTCGTCCCCGATTACCGCCTCGCCCCCGAGCATCCGTTCCCGGCCGCCGTGGAGGACGTGATAGCGGTCTGGCAGGCGTTCAGCGCCGAGGGGCCGGCCTGCGTCGCCGGCGAGTCCGCGGGCGCCAACATGGCCCTGGTGCTGATCGGCGAGGCGCGCGCCCGCGGCCTGCCGATGCCCTGGGCGGCCGCCCTGTTCTCGCCGGCCACCGACTTCGTCTCCGAGGACGGATCGCGGCGCACCAATGCCTGGCGGGACGCGATGTTCGACCCCGGGGCGCTGGCGGTGATCCGCACGATGTATCTCGGCGATGCCGACCCGGCCGATCCGCGGATCTCGCCGATCTTCGCCGATCCGACCGGCTACCCGCCCCTGCTGTTCCACGTGGGCGAGCGCGAGGTCCTGCGTGACGACTCGATCCGCATGGCCGAGAAGGCCCGGGCGGCCGGGGTCGTGACCGAGCTGAAGCTCTTCCCGGTCGTGGCCCATGCCTGGCAGTTCGCTGCCCATATGCTCCCGGAGGCGCGGACCTCGCTCGGCGAGGCCGCCGCCTTCCTCAAGGCCCACGCGCCGCAGAACGCGGCCGGATCGGGGAGTTCGCCGCGATGAAGGCCCCTGCGACCGAGCCCGCCGCCGAGCCCCTGGAAGTCCTGATCGTCGGCGCCGGCTTCTCCGGTCTCGCCATGGCGATCCGCTGCCGGCAGGCCGGGATCGGTCCGATGCGGGTGATCGAGAAGGCCGCGGATATCGGCGGCACTTGGCGCGAGAACACCTATCCGGGCGCGGCCTGCGACGTGCCCTCGCACCTCTATTCCCTGTCCTTCGCCCCCAAGCCCGACTGGACGCGGATGTATGCCCCGCAGCCGGAGATCCAGGCCTATCTGCGCGAGACCGCCGAGCGCCACGGGCTGATGCCCCTGATTCAGCTCGGCACCGCCTTCTCCGGTGCGACCTGGGACGAGGCGCGCGCGCTCTGGCATGTCGAGACCGATCGCGGGTCGATCACGACCCGGGCGATCGTCTCCGCCATGGGCGGCCTGCACCATCCGGCCTATCCCGACCTGCCCGGCCGGGACGCCTTCGCGGGTGCGGCTTTCCACACGGCGACGTGGGACCATTCCGTCGATCTGGCGGGCAAGCGCGTCGGGGTGATCGGCACCGGGGCGAGTGCCATCCAGGTCGTGCCGGAGATCGCCAAGGCCGCCGGCCACCTGACCCTGTTCCAGCGGACGCCGCCCTGGATCATGCCGAAGCACGATCACGCCATCGCGGATTCCACCAAGGCGCGCTACCGGCGCCTGCCGGTCCTCCGGCGGCTTGAGCGGGCGCGCCTGTTCTGGCTGCACGAGCTGCGTGCGTTCTTCGGCTTCACCAAAGTCTCGAAACTGACCAAGCAGGCCGAGGGCCTGGCCCGCCACCACCTCGCCAAGGCGGTGCCGGACCGCGCCCTGCGGGCCAAGCTGACGCCGAACTATCGCCTCGGCTGCAAGCGCGTCCTGATCTCCGACGAATATTACCCGGCTCTCCAGCGCCCGAACGTGACCCTCGAGACCGGCGACATCGCCCGGATCACGGAGGCCGGCGTCACTACCGCGGACGGCCGGGCGCACGCTCTCGACGTGATCGTCTACGCCACCGGCTTCGACGTCACCGGCAGCTTCGCCCGGATGAACCTCGTCGGTCGCGACGGCCGGCGCCTCGCGGAGGCCTGGTCCGACGGGATGGGCGCCTATCAGGGCATCACGGTCGCGGGATTCCCGAACTATTTCATGCTGCTCGGACCCAATACCGGGCTCGGGCACAACTCGATCATCGCGATGATCGAGATCCAGGTGCGGCATGTCCTCGATTGCCTGGCGGCACTGCGCGGCGGCGCCCGGGCGATCGAGGTCCGCCCAGAGGCGCAGGCCCGGTTCCTCGATCGGATCCGGACCCGGCTGGCCGACAGCATCTGGCAGGCCGGCGGCTGCCGCAGCTGGTACCTCGATGCCCAAGGCCGCAACACGACCCTGTGGCCCGACTCGGTGATGGCCTACCGCCGCAGCGCGCGGCGGGCGCGGATGGCGGATTACCGGCTAGGTTAGAGGTCGCGGGCGGTCGGAGGCCAAGGCCCGCGTCAACACCCTGCGTATCGGGCGATCATACAACCGATCCAGCGCGTAGGCCGTCCCGGTGCAGAGAAGCGCGGCGAGCACGGCGACAAAGACCGGACGATTCTCCATGTGGAGGATCTTCACCGAGCCGACCATAAAGTGCAGCATCGGGACATGGATGGCATACAGGGGATAGGACAACCCGCCCGCGGCCCGAAACAGCGCCCGTTCCTTGCGATAATCCGAGCCGGCTGCGAGATAGATGATCGCGGGCAGCAGAAAGAGGATCGCAAACACATCGAATAACGGGCCGACGTCCGGAACGAACAGAACGGCGATGAGCAGCACCGCCGCAATCTCCGGCAGAAAGCCACCCTTGTCGGGCTCAGGCCGGTATCGCCACAGAACGACACCGATGAAGAACCCGAATCCCGCCCGGGCGGGACCGCCCGGATAGGTGGGCCACGTCGCGCCGAGATCGGCCGAGCCATTCTCAAGGGCGAAAGCGTAGATGGCGACGGCGGATACGAGCGCAACGATCAGCAAGATCCAGGACCGCGCCTTATAAAAGAACGCCGCCCAAACGAGGTTCATCAGGATCTCGAGCGACAATGACCATAACGGCGTATTGGTCGTGAAGATCGTATCCGTCGGAGCCGGGCTGGACCACGGCTTCGGCAGCAGGGCCGTGTTGAACACCGTTCCGCCGACGATATCGAACACGCTGTATTGCGAATAATTCTGAGTATAAAATCTAACCAGGAAATATAAGCTTCCGATGGACAGCCCGAGCACGCTGAGCGGAAGCATCCGAATCAGCCTCAGGCGCATGAAATCGACCAGCGGCATCGCGTCGAGCCGCGCGGCGTAAGCGTGGGAAAGGACGAAGCCGCTCAAGACGAAGAAGAAATCGACCGCCAGATAGCCATGCGGTGCGAGCGGGAGCCCGATGATGGAGAAATGAAAGATCATGACCCCGACTGCAGCGGCCCCTCTGAGCCCGTCGAGGATCTCATATCGCACCTCAGAGGCCATGGCATAGAACTCTATTTAATAAAATATCAATCCTCTTAAGCAATCAAGTCAGAGCCATGTCAAGTAATCTACGCTGTGAATTCTGTTAAAATGTCGCATCTTTAGACAGCAGCGGCCCTCTGCATGCTGGCGCGCCTACCGGTTGTGTTGATGAAAAGGATACGCTCTTCAGTTGTTCCGGCACGGCTTTGACACGCGCACATCGATCGCGCCACTTCGGCGACGTGGTGTGAGATCAGGACCCTCCCCAGGAGGTTGCGGCCCCTTCCACGACTCGACGACCGCGAGGAAGCACCTCGGCGTTGCTTTGCTCGTGGAAGGCAGCGCCGCACCGGGCGCGCCAACGGCGTCCGCCAAGCGTTCCGACCCGCCCGCCTCAGGCCGCCTGCGGCTGCTGGGCGAACAAGACGGCTTCGAGATCCTGGACTGGGCTGGGCCGCCCGAGATGATAGCCCTGCAGGAACGGGCATCCCATGGATTGCAGCATCTGCAGATCCTCCTGCGTCTCCACGCCCTCGGCCACCACCTCGAGCCCGAGCAGCGTGCCGAGGCCCAGAACGGCCAGGACCAGCCCGCGCTTGTCGTCGGAGGCGCTGAGCCCGGTGACGAAGTTCCGGTCGATCTTGATCCGGTCGGCCCGCAGCTGGCGGAGCGAGGACAGCGACGAATAGCCGATCCCAAAATCGTCGAGCGCCACCCGGATACCCGCGCGCGAGATGGCCTGCAGCTTGCCCTGCACCGCGCCGAGATCGAGGGCGGTCTCCTCGGTGATCTCGATCTCCAGCATCTCGGCCGGCAGGCCCAGGGTGACGAGGCGCTCGATCACGATCTCGTCCACCGGGATCTGCGCCATCTCCCGGGGCGACACGTTCATGGCAACGCGGACGGTGCCGAGCCCCCGGGCACGCAGGATCTGCATCATCCGGCAGACCCGATCGAGGATGAAGCGCAGGAGCGATTCGGTCAGACCCGCCGTCGTGGCCGCGGCGATCAGGTCGGGCGGCGAGATCCAACCGAGGCGCGGATGGTGCCAACGCACCAGCGCCTCCAGCCCGACCAGGGTTCGGGCATCGAGGGCGTAGATCGGCTGGAACCAGACCTCGAGGGCGTTCTCGACCAGCGCGTGCGAGAGGTCGCGCTCCAGGTCGCGCCGCATCTCCAGGCAGCTGCGCAGGCCGGCGTCGAACAGGCGGAAGCGGTTCCGCCCGACCGCCTTCGACGCGTACAGCGCCTCGTCGGCGCAGCTCAGCATCTCCATCAGGCTGGGCTCGGGCTCGGCGTGAATGCCGATGCTGACCCCGACCCGCCCCTCGTCGAACCCGTCGAAGGGCTGGGCGATGGCGGCGATGAGGCCGGCGGCCAGGGCCGCGTAGGTCACGCCGGTCGCCGAGGGATCGTAGAGCACCGCGAACTCGTCGCCGCCGAGCCGGGCGGCCAGGCCACCCGGCGGCAGGGTGGTCCGCAGCCGGCGGGCCACCTCGACCAGCACTCGGTCGCCGGTCTGGTGGCCGTAGACGTCGTTGACCGATTTGAAGCCGTCGAGGTCGAGGAGCAGCAGGCAGGCGGTCCCGGCGTTCCGGTGAGCCTCGGCCTGCTGGATGAAGCCGGCGCGATTGAGCAGGCCGGTCAGGTCGTCATGGGTCGCGCGCCAGCGCATCTCCTCGATGAGCGCGTTGGCGCTGGCCTGCGCGTCCGCCCGGGAGCGGGCCAGCGCGGTGGCCTCGTTCTTCAGCCGGCTCGCCTCGCGAAAACCCGCCTCGCTCTGGAACGCCGACCGCGACAGGGCGGCCAGATAGAGCAGCACGCAGAGCGCCAGGCAGCTCTGGTCGAACCCGTCGGCGGCGAACAGGCAATAGGCCACCGACAGCAGCGGCAGCAGGATGAAGCAGACCGGGATCCGGGCATAGGCGGTGCCGTGCGTGACCGCGCCGGCGGTGATGCCGCAGGTGATGGTGAGGTAGAACAGGGTCTGGGCGGAGGTGTAGCCGGCGCAGAGCAGCGGCTGAAAGGCCCAGACGAGCCCCGACAGCAACGCCGCCAGGGTGCAGGCGCGCAGATGCCCGTCGAGCGAGCGCGCGGCCTCCGCGGCCATGTCGGGGGGCATCGCGGCGGTCAGGGCGAGCCCCGGACAGGCGGTCCTGCACAGGCCGATGCGCAGGAGGTTGGCGCCGGTCGAGGCCGCGTACCAGATCAGCCCGGCTCGGCCGTTGCCCGCCTGGAACGCCACCAGCACGCTGGCGAGCCCCAGCAGCATGTTGACCGGAATAGCGGTGAGGACGCTGCGCCGTACGGCCTCGAGCTGATCCCGACGGACAAGCGCCTGCGGCCGGCGATCCGGATCATCGGACGTGGCACCAGGGGCCGCCAGCCCAGGAGCGCGCCCCTCCAGGTCGTGAAGCGTCATCGTGCGTCCAATCCGAGGCGCACCGATTATCCACCCAGAGTCGTAAGAGAGTGTTGAACGTGTTGATCGGTTGAATCGACCGCCACGGTCTGTGGACTTGGGACCCCGCGTCGCAAGCCATTCCGGTGCCGCCACGCCGCGCCATATCCGGTCCCGGGCCGCCGCCGGGCCCCGGATCCCCCATGGCCCTCACCAGCGACCTCCTCGACATCCGGACGATCTATCACGAGCCCAATGTCGGCGCGTTCCCGATCGGGCACGAGATCCTGTCGCGCTTTCCCGATGCCGAGCGGATCCCCGTGCCGTCGCACTGGAACATCCCGGCGCTTCACGGCAATGCCGGCTCGGTGGAGGATTGGGTGCGCATCAAGCGCTCCACCCTGGTGCTGGGGGTGAAGAAGGGCTTGACCATGCGCCCGAACGGCCGCAGCGCCCATTTCATCGCGCCCTCGACCTCGAACGGCTGCGCCATGGCCTGCGCCTATTGCTACGTGCCGCGGCGCAAGGGCTTCTCGAACCCGATCTCGCTGTTCGTGAATATGGACCAGGCCTGCGCGGCGATCGCCCGGCACGCGGAGCGCCAGGGCCCCCTGCCGGAGCCCGACACGATCGACCCGGCCTACTGGATCTACGATATCGGCGAGAACGGCGACCTCTCCGTCGATGCGGCGGTGAGCACCGGCGTGCGCACCCTGGTCGAGCGCTTCCGCACCCTGCCGAACGCCAAGGCCTCCTTCGCCACCAAGGCGGTCAACCGCGACCTCCTCGCCTACGACCCGCAGGCCAAGACGCGGATCCGGTTCTCGCTGATGCCCGCCCGGATCGCCAAGATCGTCGACGTGCGCACGAGCCCGATCCCGGAGCGGATCGCCGCGATCAGCGATTTCGTCGCCGCGGGCTACGAGGTCCACGCCAATTTCTCGCCGGTGATCCTCTACGAGGGCTGGGAGGCGGATTGGCGCGCGCTGTTTGCCGAGATCGACGACACGCTCTCGGACGCCGCCAAGGCCCAGCTCAAATGCGAGATCATCATGCTGACCCACAATGCGGGCCTGCACGACGTCAATCTCGGCTGGCACCCCAAGGCCGAAGACCTGCTGTGGCGGCCGGACATCCAGGAGGCGAAGGTCTCGGAGGGCGGCGGCACCAACCTGCGCTACCGGACCGGCTGGAAGGGGAAATGGCTCGCCCGGTTCAAGGCCCTGCTGGCCGAGAGCCTGCCGTACTGCACCGTGCGCTACGCCTTCTGAACTCCCGGGCCGACGGCGCGTTGGGGCGCGGGTTCAGGGAAAGGCGCAGGGATGTCCGAGCACGAAGCCTATATCCGCGAGGCGGTCGCGCTGGCCGAGGCGAATGTCCGGGCCGGCGGCTCGCCCTACGGCGCGGTCATCGTGCGCGACGGGTCCGTGCTGGTCCGGGCCGCGAACACGGTGCACGCCACCAACGACCCGAGCGCCCATGCGGAGATGGTGGCGCTGCGCGAGGCCAGCCAGGTTCTGGCCAGCCGCGACCTCTCCGATTGCGTGATGTATGCGAGCGGCCGCCCCTGCCCGATGTGCCATGCGGCGATGCGGCTCGCGGGCTTCCGCGAGGGCTACTTCGCCTTCTCGGCCGAGGAAGCCGAGGAGCACGGGGCCGGCAGCGCAGCGATCTACGCGGAGCTGTGCCGCCCCCTGGACGAACAGCCGATGCGCCTCAGCCAGATCCGCCCCGCGGGCGCGGCGCCCTACGCCGCGTGGCGGGCGCGACGCGAGGCCTGAGGCCTGTCGGAAGGGATTTTCCAAGGCGGCGTCTCGGAATCTCCGCGGACCGGCACGCCCGCGCAACGGACGCTAGTAGCGATCATCTGCGGAAACTCCCGCTCCGGGGTCCGACGGCGCCGTATCGTCGGCGCTCGGCGCCGGTTCCCGCAGCGGGGGAGTCGCGCGGGGCTTGGCCACCGAGCCCGTCCGGGTCGGCGAGGGCTTGGCTTTGACGGCGAGGCTCGGGGGCGCCGCCTTCCCGATCGGTCCGGGCACACCTTGCGGACCGCGTGGTCCGGGCGGACCTGCCGGCCCGGCGCTGCCCACGGGCCCCTCCGGTCCCGGCGGACCGCGCTCACCGGGCGGGCCGACCGGGCCCTCGGCACCCGGGGGGCCAGGCGGTCCCATCGCCCCCTGAGGACCGGGCTCGCCCCGGGTCCCGGCCTCGCCGCGCGGCCCGGGCGGTCCGGGAAGCCCCGGCGCCTGCTGGCCGCATTCGCCCACGACGACGCTGCGCACCTGTTTGGGGGTCCGCAGCGTCGCGATGCAGGTGGCCGGATGATAGACCACGTGAAACTCGAAGGCGCCCCGGCTGTCGGTGCGCTGCGGAAACCGGCCGTCGAGCGTGATGTCGGTGTCCGGCTCTCCGGTATTGCCCAGGACCCACAGGTCTCCGGCCGTGATCTTGGCGGCATCGATGCGCATATCGGCCTTGGCCGGCGCGATACAGACGATCAGCGCCGCAAAGACCGGAAACACGCTCCCGTACCGGCGCGATAGACACATGGCGGGTCCCGCGTTCTTCATATCGGCAACATGCCGCGCCTTTTCGGATTCGCAATAACGCGGCTTAAGTTCGGTGTGAAAAGCGACGTTTTAGCGAGCTACACGCCCGAATTCGGTATTCGCATGGCTGACATGCGCCATATGGCCGAAGGCTCGCACTTTCGTCCGACCGGTACAGCCGATCCGGGTGCGGTCGCGCACAGGGCGGTACGCCGATCGGTGACGCCATACGGGCGTCGTCGTCCCTTGCTCCGCTGCTGGAACGGCCCCTTTTTCGGGGCGCTGCGGCGCTCAGCCCTGTCCCGCGCCCCGCAAGAGGGCTGTCCGACGCGCGCCGGGCCGGGTCGCGAATTTCTGTTCCTTCGCGATGCAACGGTTTTGGCAGGTTGTTCGTTTGGGGGTTCGGCGCTGCACCATGAGCGCCCGACCCAGCACGGCCACGCTTCGAGGCCGCCAGCAGCCTGTGCGGATTCCGCTTGTGCGGCGCACAATCGAATGCTGCGTAAGTTGTTGTCCGGTCCGTTGTTTCGGACGGACTGCGCCGGGGATTCAGTATCAACTACTGAACGTGAGGTTTGCGCGACAACCCCGCCTATGGCGGCTTAATCCCCGTTCAATATGCACTTTTTTACAAAGCTAACCTGTTTAGGCAGGGTAAATAAAATAGCCGCCGCCTTGTCAGCCCCTTAATTGGCGTCTATAAGCCCGGCACTAACTAATCATTAACCACCCGCCATTGGCCTCAAACGAGGATCTGAGACCATGCAGGGTCATGCCGAATCCCCCACATCCACGGGCGCCTCTGCGCCGCACCATAGGGTT
>NZ_AKFK01000025.1:0-6769 GCF_000272495.1 Methylobacterium sp. GXF4
GGGGGGATTGGGATTTGTCGAAAAATCACGAATACAAGTGTCGTATTGACTGGACAGGAAATCGTGGTGATGGCACGCGAACCTATCGAGGCTATGATCGAACTTGGGATATCGTTACGCCTGGCAAGCCGACGATCCACTGTTCGAATGATCCCCTACTTGGGGGCGACCCTGCATTGCCGAACCCCGAGGATCTTCTTCTAGCCTCGCTTTCTGCATGTCACATGCTTTGGTATCTGCACCTCGCAAGCAGCGCCAAGATCGTTGTCCATCGATATACCGATGATCCACTAGGGATTGGCGAAGTACATCCGGACGGTTCCGGTCAGTTTCGGAGTGCCGTTCTGCGACCTAATATTTCTGTTGTGCCGGGCACAGATCTCGAAAAAGCGGCGACTATTCACAACGACGTCCATCGCTATTGTTTCATCGCGCGTTCAGTTAATTTCCCGATCAGTTATGAGCCGACCTTCAATGTGTTCGAAGGCTGACATAGGTATCTTGAACTAGCAGCCTCATCACGGGGTCTGGGCGGGCAGCTTTTGGGGGGCGATCTTCCAAAAGCTGCCTTACCGCTATCCACCCTTCTCAGACATCACCAGGCCATGCCGAGCGACTTCAAACCCTAAGCGATCAGCCGTCTGATCATCTTCGCCGGAACGCCGCCGACCAATATTCCCGGCTCCACATCCCGGGTCACGACTGATCCGGCAGCAACTATAGATTGCTCCCCGATCGTGACGCCGCACAAGATGAGGGCACCGGCCCCGATCCAGACGCCGTCGCGCACGCAAATATCCTTATGAAACGTCAGCCTCGTTTCCTCTGTTCGTTCGTGAAACCCCTCGACCACGAGCGTGTGGGTCGATGTTTCGAAGCTTACCCGGGGACCGATCATGCACCGATTGCCGATCTCGATCCGTGAGTCCCGGCATGCAAATCGGACCTCGGAATTGACGAACGTCTGATATCCTATCGTAAGCCCTCGGACGGTCTCGGTGCTGAAACTCTGCTCGAACACGAGGGGACTTGAAATATGCGATCGTGTCCCGACCCGAACGCCGATATGACGCAACAACGCCCGCCGCACGCCGTTGAAGGCGTAGAAGTTCGGACATCTGTTGTATATGATCAGAACAAAATAGCTATATAATCGCCATAAATGGAGCGCGTTCAACGTATCAACCTATCGCCGGCCCCTAATTAGGCCGGGCCCAATTCAGTATTATCCCGATTCTCGCATCCCGGGCAAGCGCGTCGCGGGCGGGGATCAGGCCAGGTGCAGGTAGGCCGGGTCGAACAGGCCGCGCTTCATCAGCCCGTCGAGGTCGTGGATCGTCAGGCGCCGGCCGCGCAGGGCGATCAGGCCGGCGCCGCGCAGCGCCTTCAGGGTGCGGTTGATGTGAACGCTGGTCTGGCCCAGGGCGTCGGCGAGGTCGGGCTGGGTCACCGGCATCGGGATCGTGTTCCCGTCCGCGAGGCCGACGCGCGCCAGCCGCAGGTACAGCTCGCAGAACAGGTGCGCGAGCCGCTCGATCGCCGTGCGGCGACCGACGCTGGCGATCCATTCCCGCTGGAGCGCGGTGGTGTCGCGCATCTCCAACCACAGGCATTCCTCGAGCGCCGGCCGGGCCCGGACCGCCGCGCCGATCTGGTCCGGCGCGATGCGGGCGACCGTCACCGATGTGAGTGCCCCGATGGCGTGGTCCATGCGCGCCCGACGGGTGACGCCGGGGTCGCACAGGTCGCCGGGCAGGAGCAGCGAGACGATCGCGCGCCGCCCGTCGGGAAACTGCCGGTACCGGCAGGCCCAGCCGTCGAGGATGAGGTGGGTGTGGTACGGGTCGTCGTGCTGGCCGACGATGTCCTGGCGCGGCGCGACCGGACGCACGTGCTGGCGGGCGAGCCCGTCGAGGGCCGCGCGGTCCTCGGGCGCGAGCCGGACATGCCGCTCCATCTTCCGCACGAAGGGGTTGGTCACGTCCGCCTCCGGTCAGAGGCGGCTGCGGCGATGCGGTTCCCGGGCCGGCACGGGCCGGCCACCCGGCCCAGGGCCCGCGCCGGCAGCATCACGCACGATCAGGCCGCCGGCCAAGGCGTGCGGCACGAAGACTAATCTCGGCACGGGATATATCGGCTTCCGAACGTCGAAGTCTGAAGAATTTCGACGGCTTATGCCGCGACCGCGCAGCCGCGCGCTAACCTGCGTTAAGCGACCGCCCTGCCGGCCGGCGCGCGCCAGCCCATCACCTCACTCGGCGGCGGCGCCCACCGAATCGGCCATCCGGGCCTGCCGGGTGCCGAGGGGCTGAGGCTCGCCCACCGTCGTGTCCTCGGCGGTCTGATGCTCCATCTCAGCATTCAGCTGGGCACCCGCGAGCACGATCATGGTCGAGATCCAGATCCAGGTCATGAAGCCGATGGCGGCGCCGAGGGAGCCGTAAGTCTTGTTGTAGCTGCCGAAATGGGCGACGTACCAGGAGAACAGCAGCGAGGCGACGAGCCACAGCAGCGCCGCGGAGGCGCCACCGGGGGTGACCCAGCGCCAGCGCGGCGCGTCCCGGCTCGGGCCGTAGCGGTAGAGCAGGGCGAGCCCGAGCAGGACCGCCACGAGCAGCGCCGGCCAGCGCAGCAGGGTCAGCCACCAGGCATCGGCGCCGAGCCCGACATACGACAGCACCACCGGCAGCACCACGACGGCGCCCAGCGCCAGGATCAGGAAGGCCAGCGCGCCCGCCGTGAAGGCCAGGGAGACGAGGTTGAGCACGAAGAAGTTGCGCTTCTCGCGCTCGTTGTAGACGATGTTGAGCGCGTCGAAGACGTGCTTCACGCCGCCATTGGCGCTCCAGACCGACAGGACGATGCTGATCAGCAGGCTGAAGCCCAGCGCGGTGTTACCCTGCTCGTTCAGCCGCTTGACCTGGTCGCCGACGATGTCGAGCGCCCCCTGGGGCAGGATGCCCTGGAGGCTGGTGAGCTGGTCGTTGATGGTCGAGGCGTCGGCCACGAGGCCGTAGCAGGAGACCAGCGCCGCCACCGCCGGGAAGATCGCCAGCAGGGTGAAGAAGGTCACCCCCGCCGCGATCAGCGAGAGGCGGTTCTCGCCGATGTCGCGATAGGTGCGCAGCGCGATGTCCTTCCAGCCCTTGGCGGGGATCTCGGCCGGATGGCTGGCGCCCCGGCCGCGATCCGCCTCGGTCCGGGCCACCGCCTCGGCCTCGCGGCCCTCGTGCGTGGGCGACGGCTTGCGCGCCGACGAGCCCGCGAAGCCGGATTGCGCCCCCGGATCCGCCCGCCGTCCGGTCGGCGCGGCTGCCCGGCGCGGGAACGCGACCAGGCCGACCAGCGCGGTGGCGAGGGCCAGGGTCCAGACCGTCGAAGCCTGCCCCCCGGAGTCGCGGGCCGCGTTGCGGTCTGGATCGGGAGAAGCCATCGGTACGCCTCGACACGGGTTCGCGAAAAACGCCTTCGAACCGGCCCCCCACGGGTTGCCGATCCGACAGGGAACGCCGCGACGCGCAGACCGGTTCGCGGCCCGGTTGCAATCCGCCGCGGTTCCGGCGCCCGGTGCCGGGGATTGCTTGTATTGGGCCGGTTTCATCTTCGGCCCGGCCTGTTCTAACCCATGTTGGGGCGTAGGCCGCTTGGGCGCGCCACAAGCGTTCTCGACGGGCGCGACCAGCCCGTTCGGCGACGCCCGGACCTTATGCCCGACATCGAAGGCCGCACCCTGCTCGATCCGTCCCACGACATCCGGCACGGCCTGCCGGAAGCGATCCGCACGCACCTCGGAACGCTGCTCGGCCTTACCTACGATCAGGTCGGCCCGGCCCCGGGGGCCACGTCGGATCGCTTCGCCGACCTGCTGGCGCGCCTCGACGCCGCGCTCACTCGAGGCGACGACGCGCGCGACGCGGCGTTCCGCGCCGGCCTGCTGAAGGTGGTGCCGGCCCTGCACCGCTTCGCGGTGTCGCTGACCCGCGACCCGGCCGCGGCCGACGACCTCGTTCAGGACACGCTGCTGCGCGGCTGGCGCGGGCGCGCCGGCTTCACCCCCGGGTCGAACCTGGAAGCGTGGCTGTTCACGATCCTGCGCAACGTGTTCTACAGCCAGCACCGCAAGCACGGCCGCGAGATCCCCGACACCGACGGCAGCTATGCCGAACGGCTGACCAGCGTGCCGGAGCAGGGCGGCCATCTCGACCTGCAGGACGTGCGCGCCGCCCTCGACCGGCTCGCGCCGGTGATGCGCGAGGCGCTGGTCCTCGTGGCGATCGAGAACCTCAGCTACGAGGAGGCCGCCGCCGTCATGAAGTGCCAGATCGGCACCGTGAAGAGCCGGGTCTGGCGCGCCCGGGAGCAGCTCGCCCGGATGCTCGGCTATACCGGGGCCGAGATCGGCAGCGACGGGGTGATGCTGTCGGTGACCGGGACCTCCGCCTGACGGAGGCCGGAGGATTTCCACCGCCGAATACCCCTATCCGCAGCGCTTCCCTCTGTATTCGCCAACAAATTTGACTTAAGTGAAGGCGCCCGGGCTGATTCCTGGGCGACATAGGGCGAGTTGGGTCGATCCGTCGTCCTGGCTCAGCTCCCGTCGGTGTGACATCCCCCCGATCCACCGACGGGAGCCCCTTTCGGGGCGCGCCCGTCAGCGCGCTGTGTCGTCGCCCCGGTCCGCGTCGAGCTGCTGCAGCAGCTCCGCCAATCTGGGATCCAGCGCCTCGTCGATCACCGGATCATAGAGCGCCTGCAGCTGGCGGCCGAGCCGCATCCGCGTCTGCGCGTCGAGGACCGGGGCGCCGGCCGCGATCGGGAAGACCCGCAGGGTGGTGGAGGCGGTCCCGGGCGCGGATCTCGGGGCGGCGCGCTGATGATCGGGCTGTGGCATGCTGCCTACATCGGCCTGGAGGGGCGCGACGGCAACCACCCGGCGCCAGGAAGTCTCAGTCTCAGTCTCAGTCTCAGTCTCAGTCTCAGTCTCAGGCCTCGCCCGATTCTACGCATCGTCCTCGGGCGCGAACACCTCGCCCTTCTCGGCCAGCACCGTGTCGGCCTCGTCGCGGGCCAGCACCTCCGGATCGGCCCGGCCGAGCGCCCGGGCCAGCGCCCGCTCCCAATCCGGCGGCAGCGGACGGCCCTCGGCGGCCAGGAGCGCGGCGGTCCGGTCGCGCAGCCGCGCCCAGGCCTCCGTATCCAGGCCGGCGACGGCGCCGCCGAGGCCGAGCTCGGCCGCGGCGCGCGCGGCGGCGTTCGTGGCGGCGTCGGTCCAGGCGGACGGGGCAGGGGTGTCTGTCGCGGCGGGTTCGGTCGTGCCGGATTCGGTCATGCCGGGTTCGATCATGGCGGCCTCGCGCGGGATCTCGGGTCCGCCATCCGACATAGGGCTCGCGCGCCGGAGGTCAGCGCAGCCCGTGGCGGGCGATCTCCTCCGGCACCAGCTCGGCCGCGTCCTGGCGCGCCAGGATGGCGTCGAGGCCGACCGGGCGGTCGTCCCAGGCGTCGACGCCGACATCGCAGGAGCGGCTGGTATCGGGAAGCCAGCCATGGCTGTGCCCGTAGAGATGGCGGGTCCCCCGCCACAGGCCGGGCCAGGCCCGGTGCGCGTAGTGCGACAGGAACAGGCGGTGCTCCCGGCCCTGCGCGTCCGGCACCGAGATCCGGGCGCTGTCGACGGGCGGCTCCGCCCAGGGCAGGTCGAGGACGCGGTTCGAATCGTGGTTGCCACGAACCAGGCGCTTGATGCCGTTGAGCTCGGCAAACAGCTCCGCGCAGCGGGCGCGGCTCGCCCCCGCGGCGAAGTCCCCGAGATGCCAGATCGCGTCGTCCGGCCCGACCACGGCGTTCCAGCCGGCGACCAGGGCGGCGTCATGCGCCTCGAGGCTGCCGTAGCGCGCCTGACGGTGGCGGAGGATGTGCGGGTCGCCGAAATGCGTGTCCGCGGTGAAGAAGATCGCCATGCCGTGAGATGTCGCCGTTCAAGCCCGTCACCGCGTCCGGCGCCGAGGCGAGGTGGATCGGGGCCGGCGCCGAGCAAGCCCGGCGCGGCATCGTGCCCGCAACCGGCGGGGATCGCGACCGGCGCACCCGCGGGGCCCCGAGGCCGCACCCGCTTGCCCCGCGCGCGACCGGGCCTCTATCGTCGTCGCGATGCTCGATCCCACAGCCTACGCGCACCTTCTGGACGCCGCGCGCGCGCATCCGACCCTGGAGGCCGCGATCCGGCAGGTCGGCCCGCTCCGGATCGACCCGCCGCCGCAGGCCTGCCTGGCCGACCGGCTGTTCGTCGAGGTCGTGAACCAGCAGCTCTCCACCCGGGCCGCGGCGGCGATCTGGGCCCGGATCGAGGCCGCCGCGGCGGCGGCCGGTTCGAGCCCGCGCGGGCTGTTCGAGACCGGCGACCCGGCGCTGCTGCGGGCCTGCGGCATTTCGGGCAACAAGGTCCGCGCCCTCCAGGCGATCGTCGCCGCCGAGGCGGCGGGCCTGCTCGGCCCCGACCTCGCCCACCGGCCGCATGCGGAGCGCGCCGCGATCCTGTGCGGCATCCGGGGCGTCGGCCCCTGGACCGCCGACATGGTCGGCATCTTCCATTTTCACGATCCGGACATCTGGCCCGAGGGCGACGTGGCGGCGGTGGGCTGCCTGCGCCGGCTCACCGGCGGCACCGACACGCGCAGCCTCGCGGCCCCCTTCGCGCCCTACCGCTCGATCCTCGCCCGCTACCTGTGGCGCATCAAGGACGCTGCCCCGGCCGAGCCCCCGACCCGCC
>NZ_AKFK01000026.1:0-3628 GCF_000272495.1 Methylobacterium sp. GXF4
AGGACTCCTCGTACTCGCGGTCCAGAGGCTCAAAGGCACCCATTGCGGAGACCTGGAAGATCTGCAAAATGAAGTTTCAAACTTCACACAGGCTGCGCTTCCGAAATGACGGAAAATTTTGGGAAACTCGAAGCGAGTATAGCAGATTCGATCCGTCTGAATAGTATAATGTTTCTTCGCAGAGCGGCCGCGGAGGTGATAAAACACGACGACACTCAGGACTCACCTTTTGATCGTGAGGTTGGCACCGTAGTGACTGTGCTAACACAAATGTCCCTCGAATTAGCGCTTGCTAGTTTTTTAATAAAGCGAGACGGAATACGAATAATTCTAGAAAACGAGGAAAAATTCTCCGATGCGGATATACATGAAAGATGGCTCGACAACCGTTTAAGGACGAAACGATTTGAAGAAAACAAAAAATACTTCAAAGAAAAACATCGATATCTATATGAAATATTCGAGGGAATTGTTGATAATTTCCAGGCAACCAGGAATAAAATTGTACATTTTCACTTCAATTTTGCCGATGCGGATCTGTACGACCTTAAATTCGAGGTGACATATGTGTTGATACATGTAGTATCTAAGCTCATATTCGAAGATGACACAGACCTTCTGTCTAACATGTCAAGCTTACTTTCTGACGAAGTATTCTTGAGACTTGTTAAGTTTCCGCCTTACGTATATAACGTTGAAAAACTTGCATCGGAAAATTCTAGGCGCGTACTTGGTTGTCCTATATGCCATCAGAGAACTTTCTCTGACTCAGAACTTAAGTGTTTTGCGTGCGGATACGACGACCCCTTTGCTGATCTCATCACGTGCAGAGAATGCGATGTGCGGGCTGTAATCTATGATCACTTGAATATTGATATTAATAAGAGTGTGCCCGCTCTCTGCCTGAATTGCGGGGAGCGCTGCGTGGCGTTTAATTGCGCGGAATGTGAACTGCTATCGACAGGGTCTGATTACATGGATTGTGAATTCTGCAAGTCACCTTGATTTGCATGGCTCCGTGAATTGCTGTTGCAACCTGAGCCGAACAGCAATGACTCGCTCATCAGCCGTTGCCGTCTCAAGAATTGATCGAAGCGTCCACAGCCTACCGTAGCGCCGTGTCGCCTCGGCCACATCCTTCACGTCCCCGTCCCACCATGGCCGCGAGCCGATGGTGCGCGGGAAAGCGACAGACCAGCCGTACCTTTGAGCCATGTCGATAAGCTTCCCACCCGCCGTGTCTTGGTCTGGAACCACGATCACGGTTTGGCCCGTGGACCGCAGCCACGCCGCCTGACGATCCGTCAGCGTCGAGCCAAGCAGGCCCACCCCGTCGATGGCGATGGCGTCGAAGGCGCCCTCGACCAGCACGATGTACTTCCGGCTGCGTAGCCGCAGGACGGCGTTGTTGAAGAGGTAGTCCGGCGGCTTCGAGCCGAGGTAGCGAGGCTGAACCTCTGCATCAATGGCACGCGCCGAGTAGCCGACGATCGCGCCCTCGTGCATGAAGGGAAGGATGAGGCGTCGGTTCATGCCGTCCTTCGTAGACGGCGTCCACATGTACGAAGGCCACTTCGCCACGTCGTCTCCCCGAGAGAGGAGATAGGTGGCAACTTCCAGGAAGTCCGGCTCCTCGCAATCCTCCGCAAGCCAGTCGTGGATTGAGCGAGCCCCAGACGGCAACGGAGCGGCCGGGAAAGATGACGGAGGAAGAGCCGTAGGAGACGCGCCAATGCTGCCAGTGTGCCGATGCATGAGCGCAGCCATAGCTTCGAGCCTCGCGAGTTCGACCTCCGGCACGCCGATGGCGCGCAGGAACTCCTTAAGGTCTCGTCCAAGCCTCCGCCCCCGAGTCCACCCGGTCTTGAAGCCGCAGTTGAAGCAATTGATCCCGACGCTGTCAGCGCTCGGTGCCACACCGCAGCGGTAGCGCCTGTCCGCGCTCTCGCCCCGCGAGACGCACATCGGGCAGTTGATATCGGTGAAGCCGCTGGAGCGGCGGCGACGCTTTCCGACGAGATGGCGATCAATGGCGTCCCAGATGAAGTTCCCGCGCAACGACGCGGCGTCGATCGGCATGATAATTTCCTTGTTCAAGCGCTCCGCACTGCCGAGTTGATCGGCTACCGCAGGATGCGTTTGGTTGTAGAAGTCATTATATACGGTCCTGGGATCGTCGGTCCATAAAACAAAGATTGATTTCAATTTCGACGAAACGCCTCCTCATCGGTAGATTGACCTCAATGCCGCAGCGATTTTGCGCGGCGGATTGAGAGCATTGCAGATGACCGATACTGACTACAAGACGTTGCTGAATGACATCCTGGCCCAGGCTGCGCGCACCATTGCTGAGGGGCAGCCTCTCTCCCCGGACCAAATCGTCGCGGGCCTGATCGCCGGGCGTCCGGAGAACGCACGCTTCAAGGAGCAGATCCTCAAGACCACCCGGATCAAGGCCGCCGACTTCGACAAAGCGCTTCACAGGAAGCGGACGATCGATGCCCTCGGTCTTGATCCGCAGACCGCTCTCGATCTCGTTGAGACCGTCGTCCAGCGCGATGGGATCGGCTGCCGCTACAACGGCACGCTGTTCCGGTCGGGGCCGACGAAGGCGAAGCTGCGCGGGGACGAGATCATCATCACCCCCGAGCACATGGACGACCCGCAGATGCGCACTGTGGCGCGTATGCTTGGCCGCAAGTCGATCCGGTTCTCCGAGTTTGCTCGTCGGGTGCGCATGGTTCGGGATAAGCTCGGGCTGAAGTTCACCGACACTCAGATCACTGATGCGGCCGACGAGTGGTACGAGGCTGCGAAGCGCGAGCGGTCGCTCGACCTCTACATTAAGGTCGCCGGTCCGCTGGCGACGGTCGAGGAGGAGCATGGGTTCGAGGAGACCCTGATCGACCTCGTCGAGCGGTGCTTCGACTTGACCGGCACCTCGCCGAAGTTCGTCGCGGCCGTCCTCAAGAAGTTTGTTTGGCAGGTGAAGCGCAAGATGCTCGGCCTGCCGGTGACCGACCACCTCATGCCCGTTCTCCTCGGCCCGCAGGGCTCTGGCAAGTCCACTTTCATTCGGCTCATGACGGAGGCGCTCGCCGAGGCGATGGCGTCGGTGGATTTCCGGATGATCGCTGACGATCGGATCATCGATATCTGGTCCAACTTCATCTTGTTCATCGACGAGATGGGCTACGCGACCAAGACCGACATCGACGCGGTCAAGAACATCATCACGGCCGAGTCGCTCAGCCGCCGCCCGATGCGGACCAATACCCTCGATCTGGTGACTCAGAACGCGACGTTCATCGGGGCGTCGAACAAGGAGTTGAACGAACTCATCCGCGATCCGACTGGCGCGCGGCGGTTCGTTGGCCTGCGCTGGCGGCGCGATGCTTCCTGGGCGGCAATCAACGCGTTCCTGTGGCTCGACCTGTGGCGCTCGGTGGACGCTGAGGCTGAGGATCCGGTCAGGTCGTTCGCCGAAGAGTTGAAGGCGCAGCAGGCCCTGGCCCGTTACCGTTCGCCTATCGAGGCATGGCTTGACCAGTTCGACCGCTGCCACGTTCGTTCGGAATTGTGGGATACCAACACGGTGCGGGCCAGAGACCTCTACATCGCCTACCGC
>NZ_AKFK01000027.1:0-6019 GCF_000272495.1 Methylobacterium sp. GXF4
CTTAGAGCGCCTAACAGAACGGGCACGGATCGCGTGGGCAGGCGTTGGTCGTGATGGCTCGTCCGCTTCTGCCCGATGATCTCTGGACCGAGATTGCGCCACTTCTGCCGCCGCCCCGCCCACGTCCAAAGGGTGGCAGACGGCCGATCGAGAACCGAGCTGCGTTGACCGGCATTCTGTTCGTGCTGCGCTCAGGCGTCCCGTGGGAGATGCTGCCAGCGGAGATGGGCTGCGGCTGCGGGATGAGTTGCTGGCGCCGCTTACGGGACTGGCAGGCGGCCGGCGTATGGGCCCGCCTGCATCAGGTGCTCTTGGAGCGCCTGCATGGGGCGGGCGAGATCGACTGGAGCCGAGCGAGCTTGGACAGCGCCTCTGTCCCGGCCAAAAAAGGGGCTCTGCCACCGGCCCGAACCCAACGGACCGGGGCAAGGCGGGCACGAAGCGCCACCTCGTCACCGACGCGCGCGGTACGCCGCTCGGCTTCCGCCTGAGTGGGGCCAACCGGCACGACAGCGTGATGATGGCACCGACCCTCGATGCCATCCCACCCGTGCGCAACGGTCGGCGGGGCCGGCCGCGACACCGCCCGGACAAACTGCACGCTGACAAAGCCTACGACGCTGAACCGCGCCGACACGAGTGCCGGGCGCGTGGGATTGTACCGCGCATCGCACGCCGCGGCATCGACAGCAGCGAGCGGCTGGGCCGGCACCGATGGGTGGTGGAGCGCACGCACGCTTGGTTCAGCCGCTTCCGTCGGCTGCCGGTGCGCTACGAGCGACGTGCAGACATCTACGAAGCCTTCACCAGCCTCGCTGCCAGCCTCATCACACTCAACCAGATCAGGCGGTTCTGTTAGGCGCTCTAAGATCGGATCGCGCATCTCCCGGCCTCCACGCCGGGAGATGCGGCCGGCGGGCGAGAGGTGTTGGTCCTCCTCGTCGCTCTCCGCCGCGGAAGGTGCCGACAACTCGTCGGCCTCCGGATCCCCAGCCCGATCAATCTGGCCGTGAGGTCGGCAACACTTTGGGAGCACCCGCTCCTGGGGTGTTCTTTCGTGTCGGGATCCGGTCGCGGGTCACCATGACCTCGTCGCAACCCGCCAGACGGTCATGGCGAGTTGGATCCCTAACGCCTCGAGCGTCACCTTCTGACCAACCGAACGTCACCGGCTGTTCTGGCGTATCACATGGTGATCGTCCAACTCGCTGATGCTTGGGTTTTTCGTCGATGTCGTATCACTGGAAGGCCTCTTGAACGGAGGCAGACCATGTCCAACCACGACCCCGACCCGAACAACACCCCCGAGGAAGAGCCGAAGAAGCCCGAATGGACCCCGGGACGCCGCTTGTCGCGCAAGGGCATGCCCCGCGCCCGCGGCGAGGATCTAAAGGCCCATGCGCAGGTAGAGGCACGGCGCAAGGCCGAGCGCCATGAGACGCGGACGCCTAGCCGGGACCACGTCGCCCGCGCGGCCCTGCATTCCCTCCTTACCGCCCTCGTGAAGGCCCCCGACTCCCCTGGGCTCCAGGCATTTCGTGAGTTGACCCTCAATGCCCTTGACCACGCACTGTTCGATCCGGAGGAAGCACGGCGCGTTCTGGCCGATATGATCGTGCGGGCCGACCATGACCTGAATGAGTAGGTCTATGGCCGCGTCTTCCGAGCTTGGCGTGATGGGGGCTGCAAAGGCCCTCGCCCGGAACGCGCAGCTAAGTCCGCGAGGATCCCGCGCCGACCGAACGGCACCATGCCCTGGACGAACACCGAGCCTCGCTCACCAGGATCGCGGCGCCCTTTGCGTCGGCGGAAGGCATCACCGGATGATGCTGCCTGATGATCACCGGCGGACGCCTACTAACGGGGGGCCGAGGTCAATCCTTGGTCCGCCCGGAGGGTCAAACTACCGCCCAGAGCAATGGGAGCGCGCCGGCCAGGAACAGGGCCGAGGAGAGTAGCACGGCAAGGCGCTCGCGGTGGTGAAGGGCGAAAACGTGAGGTCGGGCGAACATGAAGCGAGCCGGATCGGATGGGAGGATCATCCTCGCCCTCGAACCTTGACCGATCGGAGGCAATCCGCGCCGTCCACAAGAGGTCGTCGTGCTCCGTCGCATCCGAGCCACAGGCGGTTGGATGTGCTGGGGCGCACGCCCCGTTAATCGGATGAAGCGTACCCATTTCCTCACGGTCGCCGACGCCCCCTCGAGCGGCCCGATCCAGCGACGCAGTAACCTTCCCGGTTGCTGCCTCGTTGTCGTCTTAGCGCTGCCCGTCCCGCCGAACTCGATCTGCTTCCTCGGCTGCGACTGCCTCGACCGCAGCAATCACGTTCTCCAACTCGGCAACCTGACGGAGAGCGCTTCCCGCCGGCAAGCCATCATGCTCGGCCATTGCCAGGATGAACGTGCGCTGGTGCGCCTTCAGGCGTTCGAGGAGGGCGTTGAGCTTGTCGGACATGGGCGGGCTGTAGACACCCGAAGATAGTCTCGCAACGCGACTTTTCCTTAGCCCCGTCGTCGTTCGTGCCGCCATAACGCTACGGCGATCCGTCGAGCCTCGTAGGGTCGCCGAAGCGGTGTTCCTAGGTTGCCCTGACCTCCAGGGGCGTAGGCGTAGATTAGAACGCCCTCCGGCCCATAGTTTCGGCGCATCTCAGCGCGTCAACGACCATCTGCCGTAGCGAGGGCCGCCTCCATAAGGGCGAGACGGGCACGGTCGGGTGAGAGGGATTGTTGGGCCGTCCTGTCGCCCAACGCGCCGGCCAGGATGTGGCCGGTGCCCTGAAACAGTTCTGGCGAGCTCATTCATCGATCCGCCGGCGCCCGGACGTGCGTCGATCCGATTGCAGCAGTTCTCGAAGGCACACGAAGGCGGCGGGGTGTGAACCCCGCGCTCATAGATCAATGGTTCGCCCTCAATGCGGATCAATCTTCGTCATCGTCCTCGCGGAGGCGTTCCTCGCGGCGGATGGGATCACGACGGTCCTGCCGGAATTCCTCACGCCGCTCTTCACGACGGATCTCATCCCGGTCGCGCTCGCGCGGCGAACGAGGGTCGACTCGAACCCCGCCTGGTCCGATATCGATGCTCTGCGCTGAGGCCGGCAGGCTTGGGACGGTGAAGAGGCCGACTGCAACGAGCCCGCCCGCAATGATGTGCCTCAAGATGGTATCCTCCAAAGCTCGCGCAGTAACGGACTTGGTGTGTTCGCGTTCCACTCAGGCCCCCACCCACCAAGGGCGCCTATTGCGCTTGCATCGGGGCGGCCCGGCAGATGGTGTTGATCACCGCCGTAACGATCGGGGTCCGGGACGATACCAACCGGGTCCAGCGTATCATCGCGCAGCTATGAACGCGGCTCGAAGTCCGATCACCCGCGCGCTGCCCGCCAGCCGGCCGCCTTCGCCTCGTCTTCGCTGCAGAACATCCTCTCACCGGAGCCGGTGCTGATCACGGTGCGGTCGTAGTCCCGGGTCCCGGGCAAGCGATAAATCTTGTCGCCCTTCCGCGAGATGTTGCCCTTGATCGCGCAGGCGGTCTTCGCCGGCGCTGGCGCGGCTGCCGACGGCTTCTCCATCTCCGGACGGGTCTCGATGCCGCCCGCACGCTTGGCGCTGGTCAGCCCCCATTGAAGTGGTCCCCTCTTTGGTATGGCCTTTGAGCCTGGAGGACGGACGGGATGGCAAAACATCCGAAACCCGAGGAGATCGTCGCGAAGCTACGTCAGGCGGACGTGCTGATCTTACAGGGCCAGAGCGTGGCCGATGCAATCCGCGCGCTCGGTGTGAGTTCGGTGACGTACTACCGGTGGCGGCGTAAGTTTGGCGGCCTGAAGTCGGATCAAGTTCGACGGATGAAGAGTCTTGAGACCGAGAATGCTCGGCTTCGAAAAGCCATCGCCGATTTGACGCTGGACAAGCTGATCTTGCAGGAGGCGTCCCGGGGAAACTTCTGAGCCCTGCGCGCCGACGTGCCTGTGTCGAGCACATCATGCGTACGATGACCGTCTCCGAGCGCCGTGCCTGTCGGGCGCTCGGACAGCATCGCTCGACACAGCGCAAGGTATCGCGGGGCCGCGACGACGAAGAGGCGCTGACGGCCGATCTCGTGGCGTTGGCTGAGAAGTACGGACGCTATGGCTACCGCAAGATCAGCGCATTGCTGAAGGCGGCCGGTTGGTTCGTCAACGACAAGCGCGTCGAGCGCATTTGGCGGCGTGAGGGTCTGAAGGTCCCAGACAGACAGCCCAAGCGGGGGCGGATCTGGGACAACGACGGCTCCTGCGTCCATCTTCGCCCGGAACACCGCAATCACGTGTGGTCGTACGACTTCGTCGAGGCCCGCACGCACGATGGACGCAAGATCCGGATGCTCAACGTGGTCGACGAGTTCACGCACGAATGCCTGGCGATTCGAGTCGCCCGCAAGCTGAAGGCAACCTACGTCATCGACGTGCTCTCGGATCTGCTCATCCTGCGTGGCGTAATAGATAAATAATCGATGTCGATGTACCAAAAAGATGCAACGTCATGAGATACCGCGACAATGATTGAAAGCGCTACTACGAAGCCGAGAACTGACGGCAAGAGTAACAGGCGTTCAATCAAATCCGGGCGAGTTTCAATCTTCTCTTGAAGCTCGTCCTCACGGGGCTCACTCACACATTCGCTCGCATCTTTGGTGCGGCTTCACGCCTACGCACGTCGGGCCGCAGCCACTGGTACTTGATCGGGCTCAGGCCTTGAGCGCCCGCTCGAGCAGCCGGCGGATGCCCTCTGGGCGCGAAGGCTTAGGATCGGGCTGCTGGGCAATCGATCGATCCAACGCGGCCAGCATGTCGGGCTGCAAGCGCACAACAACCGGCGTCCCGGGCGCCTCAGGGCGCCCCACGTAGCCCTGGCCGGAGAGGCAGTCCGTCAACGCGCACAGCCCAATTGACGCTCCGTCGCCCTGATCTGGACCACCTGGTCGCGCTAGCGCACCAACAGCGGCACGTCTGCCTCGTCGTCGAACTGGCACCCGGCATTGCCGAACGCCTGAATGGCCTGCGGGGTGCGGAAGCAGTAGCCCGCTGCCTTGAAGATCGCGTTCCGCTCGGACCACAGCTCCTCGCACAATGACGAGACGGATCCGCTCGGCGCGCTGCGGCCATCGGCGGCCGTGCGGCAGCAGCCGACGTACCGGGCACTCACCCACCCGGTCTGCCCGGACGGCAGCTGGATGTTCACCCAGTCGCCCTGGCGGCCGAGCTTGGTGAAAAGGGTGTCGGGCCCGAGCCGCGCGAGGCGGGCGCCCTGGGTGCCGCTCGGCAGGCTGCGCAGCGTCAGGAAGTTGTCGCCGTAGGGATCGAGGCCAACAGGGTAGCTGAACGCTTCCTGCTGAACTTGCGCAAGGGCCGGCCAACTCGCGGCGGTCGCGAGGATCGCGGCCGCGGACAGAAGGAGGCGGAGGGGAAGGAAACGACTCGGCGGAGGCCTAACGCGGTGACACTCTGGTGACACCGCGGATCTCTGCATCAGGGTCGATCCCTGCTAGTCATTGAGAAGATTGGCGCACCCGACACGATTCGAACGTGTGACCTTTGCCTTCGGAGGGCAACGCTACACCTGAGCTAAAATCACGGTTGGTCGCGCGTTCCGTTTGAAAACTCGTTCTCAGTCAGTCTGTTACCGTATAACGCTACACCCACTCCGCACACATCTCAACCGCGCCTCAGCCCACGATCCGACCAATCGTTGTGACAGCGTTGTGACAAAAAGCGAGATCTGAGTGACCCCCTCGTTCGCAAATTGGCGGACCGCGGCATACGAGGTAAACAATGAGGTCCGTCACATGTCGATGTCAGAGCGTTCGACTTTAATGGACTGCGATTCATCCACTTGTAACCGGGCACGGTCCAATGCCCGATCGCGTTCAGCTACTATCGCACGCGCTTCACCCAGCTCTACCCAAGCCCGCTGCAATGTATGATCACGTTCAGCTAAAACGGCGCCTGAAGCATCCAGCTCAGTCCAAGCGC
>NZ_AKFK01000028.1:0-8152 GCF_000272495.1 Methylobacterium sp. GXF4
GGAGATCATGCGGCGTCCTCGCGCGCGGCAAAAGCGGGATCGGCGCGGCCCTGTCCGGAGCGGGCTTGCCGGTTTGATGGGCGATGAGCGCGGGCGTCATGCGCCCTGCCCGCTCACGGGGCGGGCGCCAATCCGTAATAGTCGCGCATGAGATCGTCGTACTCGGCGGCCTGGATCGGTCCACGGCTCCGGCCGCGCGGCGCGACATCGACCGACAACAGGTGGTCGTTGAAGGCGGCCGGATCGTTCAGGAGGGCGTAGGGTAGCACGTGCCCCTGCGGATAAGCGCGCAGCCGTTCCCCCTGGGCGCCGAGATCGAAGGCCGCCACCGGCAGGCCGGTGCGGAGCGCGAGGGTCAGGGCGTAGGAGTAGGTTTCCGGCCAGATCGCCGGCAGCAGCACGAGGTCGGCGAAGGACCGCGCGGTGAGGTCGAGGGCCTCGTCGTCGCTCATGTAGCGACCTGATTCGGTGACGCCGGCGGCTGCCAGGGCCGGTCGAAGCGCCGGGTCCGAGAAGCCGATGATCGTGAAGTCGATCGGTAGGTCCCGGTCGCGCGCGTCCGTGGCCAGCGCCTGGAGGAAGCGCGCGCCCTTCATCATGTTGATGGCGCCGAGCACAGCCACCCGACGCCGCCCCGCCCCGCGCTTGCGGGTCGCCGGGCGGATCCGGCGGTCGGCCTCGAAGTGCGGCCGTACCGTGATCGCCAGGTCGGGATAGACTTCGCGCAATCGCCCGGCGGTGTCGGCCGACGGCGCGAACACGCGCGCCGCGCCAGCCAGGAACCGTCCGAACACGCCCCGACGCTCGCCCGGATCCGGCTCCTCGTAACCCTCCGCGTCCGAAGCGAGGCAGTCCCGGCACACCGGCACCGGCGCCAGCCCGCAATAGCTGCCGTCCGGCATCACCAGGTGGTTGCGGTGGCAGACCGGCGAGAAGTCGTGCAGCGTCCAGGCATACGGCCGTCCCGATCCGGACACGAGGTCCATCATCGCCCGCGCCGCCGACCAGCGCAGACCCGCCAGCGAGTGCAGGTGGATCAGGCGCGGTGCCAGCTGCGCGATGAAGGCGGCGATCTCCGCCGCGTCGCGGGGCAGGTACAGGCTCTCCAGGTTCGGCAGGTACAGATACTCGCCGCTCCGGTACGAGACGTTGATCCGCAGGTTCCGGTCCCGGTCGACCGAGAGCAGCACCACGCTGGTGCCCTCGCCCTGGAGACGGGCGATCACGTCCTCGATGTGCCGCTGGATGCCCCCGCCCCAGCTGTGGGTCACGAACAGCACGGCCCGACCGCTGAAGTGCCGCGCCAGCCGGTACAGGTCGAGCCGCGCCCGGGCCGGGCGGCCGGGATCGGCGGCCACGAACTGTCCGACCACGGCCGGGTAGTCCGGATGCTTGGCCAGCAGCGCCGCCTGGCCCTGGTCATACTCGCCGCCCGGATCAAGCCCGAACGAGATCTGCCCGGCATGGTAGGCGTACACGTCCTCGGCCAGGAGGTTCGCGAACCCGGCCTTGCGGGCGCGCATGCACCAGTCGTTCTCCTCGCCGTAGCCCTTGCCGAAGGCGACCTCGTCGAGGGCCCCCACCGCGTCCAGCGCGGCGGCGGTCATGTACATGCAGAAGCCGACGCCGGTGGGGACTTCCACGGCGTGGCCGCGATTGATCCGCGCCGCCGCCTGATCGAGCTCCGGACGGGAGATCTCGAGCGCCATGGCGTTGTTGGCGTTGAATTTCGGGTAGCTGCAGATGGTGGCGTTGCTGGACAGCGGCGTGATGCTTCCGACCCGCGGTCGCGTCTCGGCATGGGCGACCAAGCGGTCGAGCCAGTCGCCGAAGACCTCGGCGTCGGAGTTGAGCAGGACGACGGCCCGGCCCTGGCGCATCGACAGGCCGCGGTTGACCGATCGGACGAAGCCGAGGTTTTCCCGGTTCTCGACGAGGTGGAACAGGCCGCGGCCGGCGAGGTCCTTGAGGTCGGCGGTGAGGTCCGGGTCGGGGGATCGGTCGTTGATCGCGAGCAGGGTGAAGGGTGTTTTCTGCGGTGCGGCGAGGCAGGCGTGGATCGCCCGGAGGGTCTCGCCGCGGCCCTTGTAGATCGGCATGATCACGACGACCTCGGCCCGCGCGATCGGCAGCCCGGAGGGGAGGCCATCCCATTCCCCCTGCTCGGGAGCTTCCATGGGCGGCCAGGTGCCGAGATCCTCGGGGCATGCCATCAGCCCGGCGGCACGGCCGGTGCGAACGTAGTGCAGGAACGGCGATTCGCCCGCCGCCAACAGGTGGCCGTAGGCCCGACCGTAGAATTCGTACGAGAATCGCTTGTTCGGGAGCCGACCCTCGTGCTGGCCGTGGGCGACGAAATGGGCGAGCGCGCCGCCGCGCGCGCCGGCGACGTCCGGGTAGCGCTTCGCGTAGAAGTCGGCGTCGAAGTGCGGCTCCATCAAGAGAGCCTCGTCCATCAGCGCCTCGTCCTCCTCCGAGGGCGGGGTGCCGTAGCGCGGGTCGAATATGCCGGGCGCGATATCGACGCCGAGCATCACGGCGGTGGCCAGATGGTGGACGAACGGCGCCACCCCGGTCTCCTGCACGGAGCCGTGCTGGTCGAGATATTGCTGCCCGTTGAAATCCGCGCGCGGGTTGCGCCCCGTTCGCCAGCCGCGCTCGCAATAGTCGCGGATCGCGTCGACCTCGTCGGGCACGCCGTAGCGTCGACGGTAGAAGGCATGGTCGAAATGCAGCGCGGCCAGGGCTGCCTGGAGGTGCAGATAGGCTTCGCGGTCGACCGGCTCGCGGCCGATCTCGGCGATCCAGCCGGTCTCCTCGATCGGCGGTCTCTCCGGCCGGAAGCCGCAGACGCGCAGCAGGGTGAACAGCGTCGAATGCCGCGGTCCCGGATCGCGCCCCTCGCGCCAGCCCGTGCTCGCGAAGTGGGTGTAGGGCCGCACGCCGCCGCGCATGTCGGAATAGGTGGCCCGGTACCACTCTTCGTCGACCGCCGGAAAATTGATCCGGCCCGGGCCCTCGAACGGCCTCCCGCCCGACAGCAATGTCTCGGCGATGTATTGGAAGAACGGATCGCGGCGCACGGCGCGATTGTCAGCCCGCTCCTGCACGAAGCCGGCCGGGTCGAACTCCTGGCGCGGGCTGCGCATCGCCCGCCACTCGCCGGCGGCGTAGGCGCGCAGAAGCTTCTCGTCGGAGCGATCGTCGTCGCGGCCGCGGTAGTAGCCGGCGTCGAAGTAGGGCGCGATCGTGCCGACCTGAAACGCGACCGCCTCGTCCTCGCTCAGCGGACAGGCTTGGCCGCCGTGCCGGACGTAGTGCAGCAGCGGGTTCTCCGCGGCGTAGCTGATGCCGCGGGTGAGGCAGTAATACGGGATGTCGAAGTGGGGCGACGGTTCCCTTCCCTCGCGCCAGCCCGAACTCATGTAGTGGCCGGCCGGATCGACGCCCGCTTCCCGAAGGTCGGGGTTCCCGGCCAGATAATACTCCGCATCGACGAGGCGACGGGCGAGGCGGGTGGCACGTCGGAGGTCGGGCGGCGGGATCGCCACGCCCCCCCGGTCGAGCAGACCGCGCAGATAGTGCACGAACGGGTTGATGTCGGCGCGCTGGAGGAACGGGCGCGCGGCGAGGTACTCCGCAGTGGAGAAGTCGGGGCGCGGGTCCCGGCCCTGGCGCCAGCCGGTGCGCAGGTAATCGCGCAGCGCCGCCTCGCCGCCAATCCCGTACCAGCTCGCGTAGAACGCCGCGTCGAAATGGGGCGCGAACAGCGCGAGTTGATCGGCCTCCGCGGTCGGGTCGGTCGCCCGCGGCAGGCCGCCGCGGGCCGCGAGCCGCACCAGCGGATTGTGACTCGCGCGCGTGCCCGGCGCCCCGGCCCAGCGGTGAAACAGCCCGTCGAGGTCGCCGAGCAAGCCACCGCCCCGGCGCCAACCTGCACCGAGAAGGCGTGCGACGCCGCTGCGGGCGATCGTCCGGCCGAGGGGCCGACCCAGTTCGGTCAGGTCCCGAGCCCCGCCCCGGGTAAAGCGCGGCGCCATCACGCCACCTCGCGGCGCGGGCACGGCGGGCCCGCGACCAGGGCGGGCGCGATCGGAGAGATCGGGTCGGTCGGGCACATGTCAGCGTGACTTTGGGGAGGCGGACGATCGCCGCGCGGATCTGATCTGGGTGAGCGGACTAATCGAACCGGCCGGCGCCGTAAACTCAGGGGTTCTGGCCTCAAGTCTGTGGCCACCCGTCGTAGTCCGGCGGTCCGAGGCGCAGGGCGGCCTCGTTGTAGTAAGGGTCGAGGGCGATCCGCGCACCCCAGCGCTCGGCGAACCGCGCAGCCTCGCCGGGACCCGTCCGGGGTGCGCGCCGGGGGGCGGTATCGGCGAGGACAGCGCCCGGCTCGTACACGATCCGGAGGCCGGCCGCGCGTCGCCGGAGACAGTAATCGACGTCCCACAGGCCGGCGCCCAGCTCCGCGTCGAGGCCGCCGGCCGCGCGGAACGCCTCGGCCCGGGTCATCAGGCACTCCCCGCTCACGGCGAGGAAGTTCCGCGCCGCCGCCGCGCTGAAGAAGTAGCCCTCCGCCCCGCCGTTGCCCTCGCGCACGGGCTCGGGCCTGCCCGCATGAGCCACGATGCCGGCGTGGCGAAACTGCCCGTCCAGATCGATCAGGCGGGCGCCGACCACGCCGACCGCAGGTTTCTCGAACTGGATCACCATGCGCTCGATCCAGTGGCGCTCGACCGGTTCCAGGTTCGGATCGAGGAATAGCAGGAACTCCCCCGATGCCGCTCGGGCGCCGGCGTTGAGCCGGCGCGCGGGACCGCCCTCGGGGGCGACCACCGGGCGGCACCCCGCCGCCCGCAGTGCCGTCTCGGCCGGACCGTCCGCGCGGTCGAGGACGGCGATCGGGTCGAGGGCGCCGTGGCTCGACGCCTCCCGGATCGCCGCGATCCGGCCCAGAAACGCCTCGACCGCGCGCGGCTCCTCGCCCGCCCGGCCGAGCGGCAGCAGGGCGATCGCCGAGACGGTCTCGTCCCGCGGACCGGGCGCCACCGCGTAACGGCGTGCCCCAGCGGCGACCTCGACCTTGGCGCGGGTGCGGCCGGTGCGCGCCAGCCGCTCGCCGATCAGGGCGCGCTCGCCCTCGTCCTGCCCGAAGCGCCGGTCCGGACCGCGCAGCAGGATCCGGCGCAGGTGCCGGACCGGGGCGCCCGCCTCGTCGAGGTGCAGGGTCAGCTCGAAGGCGCTGCGCGCTGCCGCCAGCAGGCCGTCTACCGCGGCGCCGCGGAAGCACGCCGCCCTGCCGACATAGTCGAAGCTCTCCAGGTAGTCCGGGCTCCAGCCCGGCTTGAAGAACGGCAAGGCGCCGCGCGGACCTGCGACCTCTTCGTCGCCGTAGATCAGGTCGGCCGCTGGCGCGCGGTTGATGTCGCAGGCGAGGTCGTAGAGGGCGCGCGGGGGCAACTCGTCGCCTCCCCTAAGCCAGAGCAAGTAGGCATCCGCCCGATCCCGCAGGGCATCGCGGGCGGCGCCGCGCGTCTCGCAGGCGATGGCCCGGTCATAGATCTGCCGCGCCAGCGACGCCCGCGTGCCGCGCGTCGCCTCGGCGTCGTCGCCGTCGATCAGCACGACGAAGGTCGGCTGCAGCACCATCAGCCCGATGTGTCGATGGAGGTCCTGGATCTCGCCGGCGAGCGCCACGCGCTCGGCGGCGACGCGCCGGGCGTGGAGGGCCTCCAGCGGCAGGGGCGAGCGCCCCTCGGCCCGTCCGGCGACGGCGAAGTGGGCGAGCGGGTTGAGGCCGGCGCGGGCCACGTCCGGGTGGCGGTCGAGGTACCAGCGGGTCGAGAAGTCCGGGCTCGGGTCCCGCCCCTCTGCGACGCCGAGGTGCAGATAGTGGTGCAGCGGCGTCTCGTGGCCGTCGATGAGTTCGGGGTAGGTCCGCAGGTACCAGCCGCCGTCGAACAGCGGATGCGGCTCGGAGCCGATGTGGACCCCGCGCTCGACGTAGTCCACCAGCGGATCGGCGTCCGGACCGAGTTCCGGGTGGCGCGCCCGATACCACGCGGCGTCGAACAGCGGGTTCGGATCGCGGCCGCCTCGGATGCCGTGCGTCAGGTAGTGGACCAGCGGATTGGCGTCGCCGAGATCCGGGGCGCGGGCGCGATACCAGCCGACGTCGAACAGCGGGTGCGGGTCGCGCCCCTCGCGGCCGCCGTCGCCGAGGAAGTGGACGAGCGGGTTCTGACCAGAGCCCGCGACGTCCGGGTTGCGCTCCAAGTACCACGAGCTGTCGAACAGGGGGTGCGGATCGCGCCCCTCCGCCGCGCCGCCCTCGACGAAATGGGCGAGCGGGCTGCGGCCGGTCTCGACGAGGTCCGGGTTGCGGGCACGGTAGAAGGCGGCGTCGAACAGGGGATGGGGGTCGAGCGCGGCCCCCCGGGTGCGGTAATGCAGCAACGGGTTCGCGCCGCGCGCGTCGGGGTTGTGCTCCAGGTACCACGCCGCATCGAACAGCGGGTGCGGGTCGGTCCCACCGCGGTCCTTCAGGTAGTGCAGCAGCGGGTTTGCCCGGGCGTCGGCCGCCTCCGGCACCTGCCGCAGGTAGTGCGCCGGATCGAACAGCGGGTGCGGGCTGAGGCCAGCCCGCGCCCCGTCGGTGAGATAGTGGATCGCCGGGTTCACCCCGGCCTCGGCCACGTCCGGCACCTGTTCGAGGTACCAGGGCGAGTCGAACAGCGGGTGCGGCTCGGCGCCGGCCTCCGGCTCGCGCCCGAGATAGTCGAGCAGCGCGTTCTCGCCGGCTTCCGGGAAGGCCGCGCGGTACCACGCCGTGTCGAACAGCGGGTGCGGGTCGTAGCCAGCCTGAGCCCCGATCCTCAGGTAGTGGACAAGCGGGTTCTCGCCGGTCGCGGCGACCTCCGGGTGGCGGGCGAGATACCACGCGCTGTCGAACAGCGGGTGTGGGTCGACCCCCTCCCGGGCTCCGTCGGCGAGGTAGTGCAGCAGCGGGTTGAGGCCCGCCTCCGCCACGTCCGGGCGTTGGCGCAGGTAGAAGGCGGTGTCGAACAGCGGGTGGACGTTGCGGCCCTCGCGCCCGCCCTCGGCGAGATAGTGCTGCAGCGGGTTCGCCCCCGCACCGGCGACGTCGGCGTTGCAGGCGAGGTACCAGACGGTGTCGAAGGCTGGATGCGGGGCGAGCTTCGCGGCGGCGCCGCGCGCGACGAAGTGCAGGAGCGCGCTCTCGCCCGCATCCGGGGCCCGGATCCGGTACCAGGCGGTGTCGAACAGCGGGTTCGGGTCGTGTCCGGGCCGGTCTTGATGGGCGAGGTAGTGCGCGAGCGGATCGTCGGCCGCTTCCGGGTGGCGCGCGGCGTACCAGACGGCGTCGAACAGGCCGGATTCCCGGATCGCCCGGGCCGCGGAATCGGCTTCGGTCGGGCGCCCCGGCGCGGTCCCCGGACGGTCCGGGGCGGGCAGGTCGGAGTGCGGCGAGGCGTCCATGTCGTCCCGGTTCGTCGTGCGGGCGCAACAAATAGCGGCGGCTCCGCCACGCCGCAACGACCGGCTCTCGGGCCCGGCCTTCGGCGGCGCAACCCGGGCATCGACCGGTGGGACGACCGCGGCCCCGGCCGTGCCGGCCCCCCTTACGGGTGCGCGGGCCGCAGGGTCGGCAACTCGGAGGGCGGCGGCCGCTGGCCCGCGCGTTCGGCGTGCGGCAGCCCGTCCCAGGTCGCGCGCAGCCGCTCGTACGCGCCGCGGTAGCGCACCAACGTGCGCTGAATGTCGGCGGCCCCGGGCAGGGCCCGTCCGTCGATCGTGGCCGACCCGTTCGGTGGCTGGCTCGCGATGCCGGTGACCGTCACCCGGTCGGTACGCTCGCGCAGCAACGCGCCCGCCTCCGACAGAAGCGCGGCGTAGTCGGCGAGCGTCCGCCGATAGGTGTAGAACTCGGCCTGCGCGAAGGCATAGTCTTCGACGGTGTAGGGTTTGGTGGTCATGCTGTCCGATCTCGCCCGATCGCCCAGGAGCATGGATGAGGCGGCCGCTCGACTCCAGTCCCGCGCGTCGCGGCGAGCCGGCGGCGTCCCCGGCGAGCCCGTCGGCCCGCGCGCGCCCTCAGGCGTTGGCGCTGAGGCGCTTGATGTCGGCGTCG
>NZ_AKFK01000029.1:0-1929 GCF_000272495.1 Methylobacterium sp. GXF4
AGATGCCACTTAAAATCTTGCGGCCGCAAGGCCGTGCGGGTTCGAGTCCCGCCGTCCGCACCAAGCGTCTCAGACCCGATCGCTCGGCCGATGCATGGCGGGCACGTTCGGCGCTATATCGGATGACAGCCCGCCGGGGATTGCTTCGGTGACAGCAGCGCTCCCATGATGGCGGCATGTCGAATCGGGCTCCCACGCCAGAAAACAACGTCATCCTCCGGCAGATGTCCGGGATGCGCCGCGACATGTCAGAGATCTCGGTGACGAATGCCCGGGTCATCGAATTGCTGGGCCGGATGAACCTGCGCCTGGACGAAATGTCGGAGCGGTTCGACCGCCGGCTTCGCGAGTTGCAGGGCGATATGGTCCTGATGGAGAATCGCGTGGTTACGGCGATCACGGAGGTCCGAAACATTTCGGCCCGTCTCGATGACGATCAGGCGGATCCATCCCTGCCGCGTGGGGACGAGCGGACGCCAAAGTGACCGAGCAATTGCGGGTCAATCCGCGGCATCGACTGAACTCTTGCGACGCATATGAGGTTTTCGGGGAGATCCATGGCGCCGTCATGGCCTCTTGCTGACCCGGGATGCGAAAGAGCCCGAATCCCTCGCATTTGAGCGATCCGCGAAACCTCCGCGTCGCATCGTCGTGGCAAGCTCTCCGCCAGGAGACCCCGCGATGATCGACGCGCTTCAGACTGCGACCGCCGGCATGACCCGGGCGACCGACCGGCTCGGCACGGCAGCACAGACCGTCGCGGCGACCGGCGCGCCGATCGGGGATGCGGCGCTGCCGCCCGCCGTGCAGGTCGACCTATCCAGCACCGTCGCCGATCTGATCGAATCCCGGACGTCCTTCGCGCTGAACGCTGCGGTGGCGCGCACCGCCGACCGCATGAGCGGCCAGCTCCTCGACATCAAGGCCTGAGCGCGGCGTCCGTCAGTCCGCCGGGGCCGAGCGGCGGGCGGCGATCGCCGGAACCGCCAGCAGGGCCAGGATCGCGGCGGCGGCGAACAGGAGCCCCACGCCGATCGCGCGATAGGCGACCACGCCCAAAAGGCCGCCGCCGAGGAACGCGCCGACCGTCATCAGGTGGAGCCGCAGCTTGGCGGGGTCGTGACGCTTGGCCTGGGGATCGCCCGCCTTCCGGTCCAGCCAGCGCGCGAGCTCGATGCCGATATCGGTGACCATGCCGGTGACATGGGTGGTCCGCACCCGGGAATCGGTGATCTTCGTCACCGCGGCGTTCTGCAATCCCAGGACGAAGCTGAGGCCGAACACCAGCGCCTCGCCTCGGGCGGGCTCGGCCAGCGGCAGCGCGATCAGGCCGATCGCGACGAGCAGGCAGGCCTCGGCGCAGATGCTGTAGGCATAGGCGCCGTAGGGCGCATGGCGGCGGCGCCGACGGATCAGCAGCGTCGAGGTCGTCGCGCCCAGCGCGAACAGGATGACGAGGAGCAGCGCCTTGGCGGCGAGGATGAGGTCGCCGGTCCCGGCCCGGTCGGAGATCGCCGACACATTGCCGGTCATGTTCGAGGCGTAGAAGCCGACCGCGTAGAAGCCGGCCGTGTTCAGCGCGCCGGCCACCGCGGCGAGGGACCAGGAGAGGTTGAGATCCGCCTGGAAGGTGCGCGTCCCGCCTTCATGGACAAGCATGGAAGTGCCGATGCCGTGGAATCAAAGCCGACTGAGCCAGCAATCGTAACCGACCCCACTTCGATCGGGTACGCGGTTCCGGTGCAGCCGTGCCCTGCGCGGCCCCGGCGTCCCCCGATGTCGTGGAAGCTGGGACGAGAGCCCGCTATGGATCCCGGCGAAACGGCACGGCGCAGCCTCCCGGGAAGGCTGCGCCGTTCGGATCTCGTGACGCCCCCCAGCCAGGGCACCGGACCGGCTCACCAGCCGCGGTAGTGGCGGCGGTAGCCG
>NZ_AKFK01000030.1:0-6128 GCF_000272495.1 Methylobacterium sp. GXF4
GGCCCGCCGATGTGGCGGCGGCGGGATCACGGCGCTGCCGTCCGGGTCGAGGCTGTGATCGCCGCGGGGATTCGAGGTCGGGTCGTCCGGGCCCGGCGGGTCCGGCGACAGGTGGGACGCGGCGCGGGCGAGGAAATCGGCGCGCGTGTCGCTCACGCGGCCTCGGCCGGGGCGATGGTGTGGAAGATGCCGCCGGCCCAGAGGCCGAGCCACGGCCGCCCGTCGATCACGCGCTCCTCTGCGAGATCGACCAGATCGTAGGTGAGCGCCCGGGTCACCCGGGCCCAGAGCCCACGGCGGACATGGAGATAGGGCTTCAACGCCCCGTCCGGGCCCTGCTCGAAGCGCAAGGCATGCTCGGAATCGACGCTCACGAGGTCGTCGACATTGGTCCGAAACGAGATCCGCCGGCCCTGCCCTTCGCCGTCGACCGCCATCTCCACGGCCACGAAGGCGGCATCCTCCACGGTGATGCCGACGCTCTCCACCGGGGTAACCAGCACGACCCGCCCGTCCGGCTCGCGCCGCAGGATCGAGGCGAACAGCTTGACCAGCTTCTCCCGGCGGATCGGGGAGCCGTTGTGGTGCCAGGTCCCGTCCGCGGCGATGCGGATGTCGATGGGGCCGCAATAGGGCGGATTCCACTTGTCGACCGGCGGCAGCCCGCGCTTGGGCAGGTCACCCAGGGCGGCGCTGAGGCGGCTCAAGGTCGGGTCGGGGGCGGGATCCTCGCTCATGCCCGTTACAGATAGCGCTTCTGCGGCCCCGCAACCACGGTTGGATTGTGACGTGTCGCCCTCGTCCGCCGCCTGCACCGCCGCAGCGCGCGCAGGCCGGCTAGACGGATGTCCTCCTCCCCGTCCTCATGCTTGAGGAGCCTGAGTTGGATAG
The DNA here is from genome assembly GCF_000272495.1 of Methylobacterium sp. GXF4. Taxonomy (NCBI): domain Bacteria; kingdom Pseudomonadati; phylum Pseudomonadota; class Alphaproteobacteria; order Hyphomicrobiales; family Methylobacteriaceae; genus Methylobacterium; species Methylobacterium sp. GXF4. The sequence continues at coordinate 892 of NZ_AKFK01000030.1, forward strand.
AGGCTCCAAAGAACCTCTCGAAAGGCGGCGCCTGCCCGACCCGCCCTCCCCGCTCAGGCCGGTCCCGCCCCCTGCGTGTTCACGTAGACCGCGTAGAGCGACTGGCTCGCGGTCATGAACAGGCGGTTACGCTTCGGACCGCCGAAAGTGAGGTTGCCGCAGACCTCCGGTAGGCGGATGCGGCCGATCAGCTTGCCCTGCGGGTTCCAGACCGTGACGCCGTTGTAACCGACGGCGCGGCCCGCGTTGCTCGCCACCCAAAGGTTGCCGTCGACATCGGTCCGCATCCCGTCGGGGCCGCATTTCACGCCGTCGACGACGCAGTCCGAGAACAGCCGCCGGTTCGACAGGCTGGCGCCGGTCCCGACATCGAAGGCGTATACCTCGCCCTTGCCGCCGGGGCCGGTATCGCCCGGGCCCTTGCCGGTGGAGGAGAGGTAGAGCGTCTTGTGATCGGGCGAGAAGCACAGGCCGTTCGGGTTCGGCACCTGCGCGTCGGTCAAGACCTGGTCGACCCGGCCGGTGGGATCGATCCGGTAGAGCGCGTTGGGAAGCGCGCGCTTGCTCGTCCGGAGACCGGCCGGTTGGCCGAGCCGCGGATTGAGATGGCCCTGCGGGTTCGAGGGGCCGCCCGCCTCGTCCGGCGTGCCCTCGTACAGAAGGCCGCCATAGGGCGGATCGGTGAACCAGTAGGACCCGTCGGCGTGCTGCTCGACGTCGTTGGGGGAATTGAACGGCTTGCCGTCGAACTGGTCGGCCAGGATCGTGGCGGAGCCGTCGAGCTCGTAGCGCACCACCCGGCGGGTGATGTGCTCGCAGGAGATCTGGCGGCCCTGGCGGTCGAAGCTGTTGCCGTTCGAGTTGTTGCTGTGGCTGCGGAAGACGCCGACATGGCCGTCCTCCTCCAGCCAGCGCATCTGCCGGCCGTTCGGGATGTCGCTCCAGATCAGGAAGCGGCCGAGGCTGTTCCAGGCCGGCCCTTCGGCCCAGAGCGCGCCGGTCCAGAGACGGCGAATCGCGCTGTTGGGGACGATGTAACGCTCGAAGGACGGATCGACCGTGATCACGTCGGGATCGTTGAAATAGGTACTCGGCGATGCGCCGGGCCGGAAGTCCCGCGGCGGGTTGGTCACCGTGCTCGGCGGTTCCGGCTGGCCGAAGGCGCTCGTGGCGGAAGCCAGAGCAGCGCCGGCGCCGACAAGCATCGCGCGCCGGGACGGCAATGCGAGCCCAGTCTTGATGGCATCAACCTGCGGTTGCCGCATGACGTTCCTCCCCATCTGCCGACCGTTTGTCGATCTCGATCTTGGCGATCGCGGCATTATGGCGCGGAACGTCTGGCGATCAACCGGGCTTGCGCCGCAGGATCTTCCAGACGCCGTCCGCCGACGCCACGAGGCGCGTTCCCTCCCAGACATCGCCGCGCATGAACACCAGGGAGCCGGTGCGCTTGACCACCTGGGGATGCACCACGATCCAGTCGCCGAGACGGCCGACATCGATGAACTTCATCTCGAGCTGGATCGTCACGCAGTTCGCACCATCCGCCGCCCGCATCGCGGTCTCGCCCAGCGCGCGGTCGGCGAAGCTCATCAGCATGCCGCCATGGACAACGCCGATCAGGTTGGCGTGCTTCTGCTCGGCCCGGAACGCGTAGGCGCCGTCCGCGGCTCGGACATGCAGGGGGCCGACATGGGCGATGAACCCGTGGTCCTCCACCTCCGCCCAGCCCTCGGATGCCGGATCGAACGTCTTCGGGTCGGTCGTCATCGCGTCGCGTCCGTCCTGTCGTTGAGAGGGTCGATGCCCCGCGGACTTACGTCCCGCGCGGCTTCGCGCGCCGGGTCGGGGCCTCGGCCAGCGGGTCCTCCGGCCAGGGGTGGCGCAGGTAGCGCCCGCGCATCTCCGCCCGCACCGCCGCCCAGGAACCGCGCCAGAAGCCCGGGAGATCCCGGGTGATCTGGATCGGGCGGTGCGCCGGCGACAGCAGGTGCAGGACGAGGGGGCGGCCGCCCGCGGTCGGGTGCCGGTCGAGGCCGAACAATTCCTGGACCCGGACGGCCAGGACCGGCTCGGCCTCGGTGTAATCGACCGGGATGCGCGAGCCGGTGGGCACCTCGACATGGGTCGGCGCCGCGGCGTCGAGACGGCCGCGCAGCTGCCAGGGCAGAAGGTCCTGCAGGGCGCCGGCGAGGTCGTCCGGGGTGATCGCCGCCAGGGCGTTGCGCCCGACGAGGGCCGGCGCCAGCCAGGTTTCGGCGCTCTCGGCCAGGGCGGCGTCCGACAGGTCCGGCCAATCCCCGCCCTCCGCGGCGCGCAGGAACCGCACCCGGGCGCGCCATTGCGACAGGCCCGGGGTCCAGGGCAGGCGGTCGAGGCCGAGGCCGACGATGCCGCGGGCCAGGATCGCTGCGGACTCCGCATCGGCCGGGACCGGCAACGGCCGCTCGCCGAGATTGACCGCGCCCAGACGCCGGACCGCCCGGGCCCGCAGGGCGGCGGCTTGCGGATCGAAGGTCACCTCGGTGCGGGCCTCGATCCGGTCGGCGAACAGCCGTTCGATCGCCTCGGCCTCGATGGTGGCGGCCGCCAGGATGCGCGCATTGCCGGCGGCGCCCGCGAGGTCGGCGATCACCAGATAGGTCTCCCGGGCGAGCGGGCTCGCCGGGTCGAGACGGCCGGCGCGACCGCTGGCCATCACGAATTCGCCCTCCCGGCCCCGGGCTCGGGCGACCCGGTCCGGATAGGCCAGAGCCAGCAGCGGGCCGGCCGCTTCCCGGTCGTCCTGCTGGGCGCCCCCGGCGATCCGCGCCCAGTTCTCGGCCAGGCGCCGCATATCCGCGGCCCGGCCGCCCCGGTCCCGGCGGAAGCGCTCCACCCGCTCGTCGAGATCGATGCCGTCGCCGCCGAGCCCGCGCTCGACCAGCACTGCCGCGAGGTCGGCGGCCCGCGCCTGGCCCGTCCCGGCCGCCACCGTCACCATCCGGGCCAGCCGCGGCGGCAGCGGCAGGGCGCGCAGTTTCGTGCCGATCTCGGTGAGCCGCCCGTCGGAATCGAGCGCCCCGAGGGCGCCGAGCATGGCGCGGGCCTCCGTGAGCGCGGCCGCAGGGGGCGGGTCGAGGAAGTTGAGCGTGCGCGGGTCGGTGACGCCCCAGGCGGCGCAGTCGAGCAGCAGCCCGGCGAGGTCCGCCGACAGGATTTCGGGCCGGGTGAACGGTTCGAGCGCGTTGGTGCCGGCCTCGGACCACAGCCGCCAGCACAGCCCCGGCTCCGTCCGGCCGGCGCGGCCCCGGCGCTGATCCACCGAGGCGCGCGACGCCCGGGCGGTCACCAGCCGGGTCAGACCGAGCCCCGGCTCGTAGACCGGTACCCGGGCGAGGCCGGAATCGACCACGATCCGCACGCCCTCGATGGTCAGGGAGGTCTCGGCGATGCTGGTGGCGAGCACGACCTTGCGGGTTCCGGGCGCCGCCGGCGCGACGGCGCGGTCCTGCTCGGCCGGGGTCAGCGCGCCGTAGAGCGGAGCGAGCTGGACCTCCGGCCCGACCTTGTCGGCCAGGAGATCGTGGGTCCGGCGGATCTCGGCCTGTCCGGGCAGGAACACCAGCACCGAGCCTGGATCCGCCCGCAGCGCTCGCAGGGTCACCTCGGCGACCGAATCCTCGATCCGCCGGTTCGGGTCGCGCTCGGCGTAGCGGGTCTCCACCGGGAAGGCCCGGCCCTCGGAGGCCACGACCGGGGCATCGCCGAGCAGCCGCGCGACCCGGGCGCCGTCCAGGGTCGCCGACATGACCAGGATGCGCAGATCCTCGCGCAACCCGCCCTGCGCGTCGCACGCGAAGGCCAGGCCGAGATCGGCGTCGAGGGAGCGCTCGTGGAATTCGTCGAATAGGACTGCGCCGACGCCGGCGAGCTCCGGATCTTCGAGGATCATGCGCGTGAACACGCCCTCGGTGACCACCTCGATCCGGGTCTTCGCCGAGATCTTCGACCCGAGCCGGACCCGCAGGCCGACCGTGCCGCCGACCACCTCACCGAGGGTCTGCGCCATCCGGGCGGCGGCGGCCCGGGCCGCGAGGCGACGCGGCTCCAGCAGGATGATCTTTTTCGCGCCCAGCCAGGGTGCGTCGAGCAGGTCCAAGGGGACGCGCGTGGTCTTGCCGGCGCCGGGGGGCGCCACCAGCACGGCGGCGTTCCGGGCGGCGAGCGCGCTGCGCAATGCGGGGAGCGCTGCCTCGATCGGCAGTGCGGGTGTCGGGCCGGCCATCGCCTCCGCTGATGGCCCGGTCGGCGCCGTGGCGCAACCGTCCCGCTGACGGGGAGCACGCGATTCCCCGGGATGGGATCCGCGAGCCTGCCGGGCCGGCGTGAACAGGCCTATCCACAGCCCGCGAGTAGCCAAATCCCCGTTATCCACAGGGTTGACGGGCGGTCGCGATGGGGCGGCCGGGCCCGTTGACGAAACGTTAACCCTTCTGGCTTGTTCTCTCTTCGTTCCGGCAGCAACGAAGGAGATCCCGATGCTGACCCAGGCCCTCGCCGCCCAGAAGGACCATGCCTGCCCGGTCGACGCGATCAGCCGCGCCTATCTCGGCTTCGCCGACGGCGACGCGGGCATCGCGCTCCGCTGCGCCATCGCCGACGCCCTGTCCGACCTGATGGATGCCGAGCGGCGCACCCGCGAGCGCAGCCGTCTGATCTCGCGCGGCTACATCCGGGAAGCACCGGCGACCGCCGCGCCGGTCGAAAGCTGAACAGAAGCTGCAAGCCCATTTCAGCGTCGATGCAGCGAATCCTAGGCATTCTGTCTTCCGTGATCGGGATCGCCCCGGCGGTCCCGCGCTGCATTCGGAGTCAGGTTATGAGACGGATCGCTGTGCTTTCGGCCGCCGCGCTGATCGGCGCGGGGACCCTCGCTTCCACCGCCGCCGAGGCCCGCGGCGGCGGCGCCATCGCGGCGGGCATCATCGGCGGCTTGGCGGCCGGCGCCCTGATCGGCGCTGCGGCCCAGGCCGCCCCCGCCTACAGCTATTCCTACGGCACCCCGTATGACGGCTACGGGCCGACGCCCGTGGTCGTCCGGCCCCGCCCGGTCTACCGCGCCTACGAGGAGGTGGAACCGGTCTACGCGACGCGACGGGTCGTCACCTACGAGCGCGTTCCGGTCGGCTACGGCCATCGCCGCTGGCGCGACGACTGGGATTGCGACGACGATTACGGCTACCGCCGCCACTACC
>NZ_AKFK01000031.1:0-2114 GCF_000272495.1 Methylobacterium sp. GXF4
CACGTCGTAATGCTGCGTCATCATCCCTCCGGCGGCACGGGCGTCACGAAGCAGCGCGCCGGCGTGATCCGACGAATGCTTCAGAGAATATCAATGTTCACCTGCCGTTAGCGCTATGCGACCTGATCGGCTTCGGCTGAAAGCTGTACGCTCGGCCTGTGAAACCCGAAGATACACCACAGCCGCGCAGCGTCGAGCCGGATCCTCAAGAGCCGATAGTTTTCATTCCGAAATTTGAGAATTTTCGAGCTCGTCCCGGTCGCTCAGGATGGTGCTGGACAGAAGCGCCGCCGCCTTCTGCAGGGGCTCGATGAAGGCATCCAGCCCGTCGAAGCCGACGCGCGCCATCGGCACCGAGACGCCCAGGCAGGCGATCAGGTCGCCATCCGGCGAGACGATGGGCACGGCGCAGCCCACCACGCCCAGCACGAATTCCTGGTTGCTCTTCGCCCAACCCCGGCGGCGCGTCTCCTCGAGTTGCACCAGCAGCGCGTCGGGATCGGCGATGGTCGTGGGGGTGTACCGGACGAGCGGGAGCGCGTGAGCCAGCCGATGCCGGTCCTTGGCGGGCAGCCGGCTCATGTAGATCTTGCCGGTCGACGTGCAGTGGAGCGGGGCGGCATCGCCCGGGTTGAACTGCAGCCCTTGCTGCTGCTTGGATCGCACGCTGTCGACGTAGATCACCGCGTTGTCCCGGACGACGCCGATCTCGCATTGCTCGCCGATCCGGTCGGCGACGGCGCTCAGCACGGCGTGCCGGCGCGCGGTGCGGAACGCCGCGCCGATGGTCTTCGCCGACAGCGTAACCAGCTTGCTCCCGACGACATACCGCTTGGTCCCGATGGCCTTCTGGACGAGGCCGCGATCCTCGAGGTTGCCGACGAGGCGATGGGCCGTCGGTATCGGCAGGCCGAGCGCGTCGGCGATCTCCGCGGCCGAGAGCGCCTTCTTCTGCTCGGCCACGAAGGTCAGTATGGCGAGGGCCCGATCCAGTGGTCCGTCGTGTGACCGTTTGGGTTCGTCCGTCACGGTGGGTCTCTCGCATCAGAAGCGCTTAGCTGTCCTCTACGGGAGCGAGCCTGAAAAGGCTTCAAGCTCGTTCGGGATACCGTGTGGAGACAGCGACATAAGCTGCACTTGGTGCCCGAGAGCCCTCGGCCAAGCCCGCTGGTCAAGGATCAACGGGACCGCGTGAGACGGACCTGTCGAAGCCCGGAGGCGGGTCGCGCGCGGGCAGCTTCGAGATGTCGGCCCGGGATCTCCGGGCGTTAATTCGCCGAGCCCAAGGGTGGGCGGCGATGCTCTTCCCCCGCGTCGGCCGCCTCGCGCGGCTATGAGCGCCGACCCGAGACCCTCGCGCACCGCCACCTCGTCGCCTTCACTGTTCTGCTCCTCGGGAACACCGCAGATCTTCGATCGGTGCTCAACGCCCTTCGACGTTGACTGATTTCCGGCACGGGCGGAGCGGCCCGTAGAAGCCGCTCCATTCCATGCCCAAGGCCTGGGCCCGCTCGGCGACCACGCCGGGCACCGACAGTAGGCTCATCACCGGTGAAGCCAGGATGGCCGGATCGTTCAAGAGCCGCCCGACCTGTCGTCCCCGCCACCAGAGCAGCCCGAACAGCAGGGCGCACATCAGAAGCAGACCCCAAGTCACGAGGCCCTCCCCGAAAATATAGAGGCCGTAGGGGGGCGCGAGGGCAGCGCTGAGCCAGGATAGGCCGAAGCCGACGATCGGCAAGAGGATCAGGAAGCCCAGCAACTCCAACGGCAGCCGGCGAAATACGCGGAGAGCGGCGTTTAGATCCTCGACCGACACGTAGTGGAGCGATAGCCGTTCATCGTTCACAGCCTGCGTCATGGCAACTCCTGAATCAGGTGCTCCGTTGAACTATGAAACGGCATCATTCCAGGACGCAACAGCCTTCTAGAAGCCCCTCTTTTGTCAGCCTGGTCGCGGGCTTGCTTTTTCCTGGCGCTCGGTAACAGGCTTGAGCGGCATCCCAGACCGGGATGGTCAGGATCGTCGTGCCGAGCGCGACGAGCAGGCTGTTGCCGGCGTAGTGCAGCAGGCCGTCGCCGAAGGCTTCGGACTTAGAGCGCCTAACAGAACG
>NZ_AKFK01000032.1:0-5040 GCF_000272495.1 Methylobacterium sp. GXF4
CAGGTCCATAACAGCCTCTAGATGTGCCCCGCCCAGCGCGGCAGGCGGTTCGACGGTCGATAGGGGTGAATCTACCACCGTTGCCGAGCCGCCCCCCCCCGCAAGAGTGTGTGACTTCCGTGGCTTCCCGATCCACCCTCGCAACCCCGGCGAATGTGTCGGTTAGGGTCTAGCGACGGCGTCGCGGACCGCATCAGCCCGACGGTATCGATCGATCCTTCCGACTGCCTTGCGCACATCGCTTGTCGACCGCGACGCTGCACATTCGATGCGACTCTCGCGGCTTGCCACCGGGGCTCGCGCTTGTCCTCCGGACCCTTGAACACCTCTGGTCGACCCGTCCGCTTCCCGGTGGGGTTAGCGCGAAACCGATGATCGGGCGCGGATCACCCCTCCACGAGCGCTTCATCCCGAGCCCCGTCGTCTCACAGGTCGGTCACGCCCTCGTCACGGCCGGCTCCATCCGGCGCTGAAGGAGGTACCTCCACGCACTGAACTGGCATCCGCGGCGGTGCAGGGCGCGCCGGCCAATCTCAGAAGACCGTTCAGACGGCGACACAATCGTGTGGCAAGGGCAGCAGGCACATCCTGGCGCGGTGTCGTCCGGCGCGCCGACCCGCCGGGAGGGCGGCGATCGGCTCCCTGCCGTTTGACGCCCGCACGAACATGGATCCCGCATACCCCGATGCCAGCGGGCATGGCCGGTCCGTCACCCCGCCTCTCGCATCTTCGACGCGATGAGCGCTTCGACGATTTCGATCTGGTGCTGCACCATCGCGAACCGGGTTCCGCTGGCGGCCCCGTCGCCCAGGACGAAGGTGCCCTTCTGCCTGCGCGTGTCCCGCAGTTTCCTCACGGAAGTGACGATGTTCAATCGCTCCTCGACGAGCGCGGCCAGCAGCTCGTTCAACCCATCCAGTTCCAATTGGTCCGGCATGCTGGGCTCTGATCTCCGGAGTACCGATCTGTGCGCCCCCGTCGCCCTCGGGGATTCATGCCGCACCAAATAAACATAAACGCTCGTGGCCCCATCCGGGACACCTTCGCGACGGGTTCGCGCAAAGCCAAGCCTTCTCGGGCACGACCTGGTTCAGCCGATGCCTTCAACCGGGCGGCAGCAACCCCGACCCGCTGTTACGGTGCGCGATCGGAGGATGCCAGCCGTCAGACGCCGAGACGATGGCGCTGAAGATCAGTTATGTCTCCTCAGCCGGCGCAGCGGTCGGCGGATCGCGCGTTGATCGGACGCAGAGGCGCCTGACGCGAATCAAGGAGCTGCCCACCTCTCGGGGCGATGTACCCGCCCCCGGCGCATCGGGGCCCCGCTGGCGATCAAACGGCGCGGCCGACATGCACACTTCCGAGCTCACCGCCCGCGCCGCATCGGCCACGCGACGGGCCTGTCGAGCATCGCAGAAGGTTTCTCAGGGCTTCATCGCAGCCGCTGACGCCGCCAGCCCCCATCGGACGAGGTCCTGAGCCTCCGTCGCCGTCCGCGCTTCGGCGTAGCAACGCAGCTCAGGCGCGTTGCCGGAAGCGCGGAAGTGGATTGTGCCTCCGCCATCCAGCCCGATCCGAATCCCGTCCTGCCGGTCGACCGATTGCGGCGCACCGATCGGGCTCAGAAATGCTCGCAGGGACGCCTCGTCGCCGAGCCGCCCGAGAAAAGCGCCGCTGCGCTCCGCCGGCGTGTCGGGCAAGCGGTCGCTCGCCATCTCGCCGACGTCGAGCGCGGCGATCAGGTCGGCCAACGCCACACCGGCCGAGCGCGCGGCGGCGAGCGTGGCCAGAATGGGCAGCATCGCATCGCGCGTCGGCAGCGCCGGCAGGACCGCGCCGCCGATCGCGACATCCGATCCGAGCATGAAGCCACCGTTGGCCTCAAAGCCCGCGACGACGCGGGCCCCGTCGCGCCGCGCCTGCTCCATGCCGGCGATCACGAACGGCGAGCCGACCCGGGTCCGGACCACCTGCCCGAAGCCGCCGGAGCGCTCAAGCGCCGACCCAGCCGTGACCGGCACCGCGACCGCGTCGACGCCGAGGTAGCGGGCGGTGATCAGGCCGAGCACGTCGCCGCGCACGATTCGTCCGGTGCCATCCGCAACCAGGGGTCGGTCGGCATCGCCGTCGGTGGTTACGAGCGCGTCGAACGCGCCGGACGTCATGGCCTGGCGGATGAAGGCGATGTCTTCTGGCCGGTGCGCCTCGGTGTCGATCGGCACGAAGCGGTCCGATCGGCCGATCGGTTTAGGGCGCGCTCCGAGCGCCCCGAGCAGGTCGACTAGGAGGTCGCGGGCGACCGAGCTCTGCTGGTAGACCGCGACGCGCATGCCCGACAGGGTGTCCGGGGCGAAAGCGTCGCTGTAGCGCCGCCGGTAGCGAGCGATCGCGTCGGGCTCGGGAGTGACCGGGAGAGCCGGCGCGCCATCGACCGCGTCCGCGACCGGCCCGAGGGCCGCCAGGATGGCGGCCTCGTCGGCTTTGGTGATCTCGCCATCGGGCCGGTAGAATTTTAAGCCGTTGCGATCCTCCGGGATGTGGCTGCCCGTGACCATGACGGCGTAGGCGCCCCGCTGCATCGCTTCGAGCGCCAGGGCGGGGGTCGGCAGTGCTCCGCAGTCGATCGCCTCGAAGCCCGCCGCCGCCGCGGCCGCGGCCACGGTCGCGGCGATGCCCGGGCTACTCGCGCGCAGATCCCGCCCAATCACGACGCCGCGGCCGCCGCCCGCGGCGACGGACCGGAAGAACGCGTCGGCGTAGGCGTGGCTCGGCGCTCCAACGAGGTCCGTCACGAGCCCCCGCAGACCGCTCGTTCCAAATTTCAGGCTGCTCACGATATCCCCATCAGCGTCGGCGCTGGGCTGCGCTCGAACCTAGGGTGCCGCAGATCGCGCGCCGTCACAACGCGCGGCCTCGCGGCGCGGGCTTGTCCCGGGGGTGGTCCGAGAGTCGTCGGGAGTGCTCATGCGGGTGTTTCACGGCATGTCCCGCACCGAGAACGTCCCTGCCGGGCGTGTGCCGGGCGAGCAGATCGGCGCGGAACACGCACGTCTGATGAAGAGCGCGCCGTGTGCCGAACGCTCTCGGGTCGGCCGCCCCACGCCCCCATGATTCGCGGCCCGCCCAGCCCGACCTCTGGCATCGGCCAGCCATTGAAGACCCCCACCATCGCGGACAAGCTGCTGCTTCTGATCGCGGATTACGAATCGCTGAACAGGACGGCGGTGATCGGGCGGTTGAAGGAAGAGGCCGGCCGGAACCGACCGCGGGCGAAGACTGAGGACGCGATCGGCGAGACGCTCATCGGCCCCGTCGCGGACAGTTGGCTGGAGTTCGATGACGCCTGACGCCACTGGATCGTCAGCCCTGGCGGCGCTCTCGATCCGTCGGCAGATCATGAAGCCGTCCTGACGACGGCCTCGCCGGGCAGGTCGGGAGTCGAGAGGACGCCGATACCGGTCGGGGCTACCCCCGCCAGCGAAGCCCGTCACCCAACACCGGACGCAGGTGACCCGTTCGCGACGTCGGATGAGTCCGATGGGTCCGGGGCGGCTGAGTACGGGGCGATCGCCGACCCGACCCGGTGGGAGAGATCGGAGCCGAACGGCGATACGCGTTCTCTGAGCGGGAAACCGTCCCCCGTCCCCACGACCGCGCGGCGAGTACGGGATTGGAAGGCCGCGTCGGCCAGTGTCTCGTCGACCTCCGAGCCCCCGTTAGAGCGCCGTCCGAATGTCGCCATCATGATGGCTACTGAGGGCGCGTCCATCCTCCCTTAGCCCGTCGAACTGCGGCGCGCTCGCGGAGGCGACGGGGGTTTGAGCGCGAGATCGGCCGGCGCCCGGCGAGTCCTGACGCGGGCGGATCCACGGGAACACGTATGACGATCGATGCACCCGAGTCCGCCGCCGACGCCGAGAAGCGAAAACTCGTCCGCCACCTCGATACCTTCGACGCGAACATCAGGTTTCCGGCACCGTATGTCGGTTTCGCCGGCAGACCCTCGTCGCAGATCTTCGACCACGGCTGGCACTACGACGCGCTCGGGTACCGCAACGATGCCACGATCGGGCCGCGGAGCGCGAATGAGACCCTGCGAGTGCTGATCGTGGGCGATAGCACGATGGTCGACGGCGTCACCGCGGGTGACACCGTACCCGGCCGTATCCAGACGGCGCTGCGCGCGAGGACCGGGGCGGGCGCCCACGTCTACAATTTCGGCGCCATATCCAGCTGCATGAATCAGATGATCATGCTGACGACCACGAAACTCATCGACATGGACGCGGACGCGATCGTCATCTTGGCCGGTGGAACCGATGTCTTCCAGCCTTGGACCTTCGATCCTCGGCCAGGATACCCGTACAACATGTTCGCCGTCGAGGGGATCTACGACGAGCTATTCTCCCAAACCCGGCTCCGCGGCGACTTGGATGATCTCGGTCAAGCCGCGATGCAGGATTTGATCTTCACGCGGCTGCGCAACCTGCGGGCGGTGACGCGCTGGAAGGATCCCGCCTGGGAGTGGGAGGTCGTCAGGCACTTCGAACTCGCGGTCGATCGCATCGGCAGGCTGGCCAAGGGGATCGGCATCCCAATCCATATCATCCTGCAACCGATGGTCGTGCGCAAAGCGCAGCTCACTGAGACCGAGCGGACCTTCGCGTCGAGCGAATTTCTAGCCTATCTGGACCGGCAATACGGACGGATCAAAACGGTCGTCGGAGAGTATCACGGTAAATTCGGGGCGCGGCCGTCTTTCCGCATCCACGATCTCAGCGATATTTTCTTTGAGACCGAGCAGCCGATTTTCACCGATATCGTCCATTACAACGATGTCGGCCGGCAGATGATGGCCGAAGCGGTGGCGTCGTGCCTCGACCTCGGCCCGGCAGACTGACCCGCGGCCGGCCGATCGATTCTTGACTTGGAAGGGGAACTGCCCCCGACGGCATCGGCTGCGCCCTGCCGACTTGACGTCACCTCGATGGCAGCCCTAGCAGCCGGGCAGGAACGGGTCGGGACGGTTTCATGACGGGC
>NZ_AKFK01000033.1:0-773 GCF_000272495.1 Methylobacterium sp. GXF4
TGGTGCGGCGCAGAAGCGAGGGGGGAAACATGGGGGCCGGCCTCGCGCAGCATGGGCTCGCTTCCTGGAACGGGTGTGACGAGAAGATAGTTAATGAGTCATTAATAGCCTTTTCTAACGAATTATCGACCCTGTTACAAGCTGCGCTATACCGGTAATCACAGTCTAACTTGCGTTCATATTATGCGGCTATGCAATGTAGCGAACGGGATTAGCGGCGGCATTGGCGGAAACGGCGGGGGGACGATGCTGTCATGGGCTGCAGGTTGGTATGTGTCGGTCTAGTGTCCGTATAGGCATGAGCCGGTTGAGAGCACCGCTTCCTTTGGTGCGGCGCACGCAAAGCGGACTTCCAGGGTCCGGTTTACCGCCCCTCGCTGGCCCAGACCTCGGGGGCGGCTGATGCTCAGCTTGCATGCGGGCTCGAGCGCCGTCGGCCGCGGCCGACGCGCCGCCTCGCTGAAAACTACGCACTCGGCTGAGGAGACCATGCCGGTGGTCGGCCGTGTCATCCGCGCCCGGCCAGACATTTCGTCGTCGGGTCAGGCGTTTCGCGACGTGCGGTCGGTCCGTGCGGCGCGCGACCGGGCGCCGGCCCTGCGGATCACGCCGGCAACGGGCCGCGCCGATGGTCGGGCCAACCGCGAAGACGGCCTGACCGAGCGCCCCGGACCAGTGCCGATGGGCGAACCGCGACTTTGCTCTGTATAGGCGTGTCGACAAGTCGAGTTGTGCGGGTCGGGAGAGATGTGATGGCGGTTCTGGTGACGGGC
>NZ_AKFK01000034.1:0-1949 GCF_000272495.1 Methylobacterium sp. GXF4
AAGCCACCCGGTCAGGTCACCGCATCGGACCCGTTCGTCGCTGCATCGCTGCCTGCAGCGTCACGGCATCAGCCGCCTGCCGGATGTTGACGGCGACAAGCCCAAGCGCTCGCGCTTCAAGGCCCACCCAATCGGCTGCTTCCACATCGACATCGTGCAGGTCAGCACCGAACAGGGCAAGCTGCACCTGTTCGTAGCCATCGACCGCACGAGCAAGTTTGCCTTCGTTCAACGGCATGAGACGGCAACACAGCGGATCGCGGCAGCCTTTCTCCACGATCTGGTCGCTGCCGTGCCGTACACGATCCACACGGTGCTGACGGATAATGGCATCCCGTTCGCCGACAATCATCCGGTGGACGAGGAGGCCGAGGCCAAGGCGGTTGCCTACTGGGCGACCCAGGATCGGCCGCGCATCTACCGCTGGCACTCGTTTGATTGGGCCTGCGAGCAGACCAAGATCGAGCATCGCCTGACCAAGCCGCGCTGCCCGTGGACGAATGGTCAAGTCGAGCGGATGAACCGAACCAACAAGGACGCCACGGTCAAGCGCTACCATTACGCCAGCCATGACGAGCTCCGGCAGCACCTGCAGCTGTTCGTGGATGCCTACAACTGCGGCCGCCGGCTCAAGACCCTGCGCGGCCTCACGCCCTCCGAGTTCATCTGCCAGACCTGGACGAAAGAGCTCGAACGCTTCAAGCTCGACCCGTCACACCACATGCCGGGACCGAACTTCTAGAGCGTTTTCGGTTTGCGCTGAGTCGGATGCCTGGGGTTCACGCGGGGCTGTTGGGCTGATTCATTGCGCGCTCCAGATGAGGAGCAGAACATGGGCCGGCCCTACAGCCAGGATCTGCGTGAGCGTGTCGTGGATGCGGCAGGCTCGACTTCGCGCCGGCAGGCGGCCAAGCGCTTCGGAGTCGGTGCCGCAACGGCGGTCCGCTGGATGACGGCACTGGCCACGACTGGAACGGTGGCGGCCCGACCACAAGGGCGGGCACGCGGCTCCAAGCTCGATGCGTACGAGGCGTTCGTGCGCGGTCTGATCGCCGGGCGGGACGATATCACCCTATCACCCTGGAGGCGATGCGGGTCCGCCTGCGGGAGGAACACGCGCTCACGGTCGGGCTGGGGACCCGGTGGAGCTTCCTCGACGCCCGCGGCCTGACGTACAAAAAAAACAGCTCACGCGACCGAGCAGGATCGCCCGGACGTGAAGGCTGCCCGCGAGGCGTGGTTTGAGGGCCAGCCCGACCTTGATCCCAGCCGCCTCGTGTTCCTCGACGAGACCTGGACGGCGACCAACATGGCCCGCACCCGCGGGCGCGCACCGCGCGGAGAGCGGTTGCGCTCTCCCGTGCCGCACGGCCATTGGAGGACCACCACCCTGGTGGCGGGCCTGCGCCTGTCCGGGATTGCCGCGCCGTTCGTGCTGGACGGACCGATCAACCGCGACGTCTTCAAGGCCTACGTCGAGCGCGTGCTCGTACCCGAACTCACACCCGGCGACATCGTCGTGATGGACAACCTCGGCAGCCACAAGGGACCGGCCGTGCGCGCGGCCATCGAAGCGGCCGGCGCGCAGTTGCTGTTCCTCCCGCCCTACTCCCCGGACTTCAACCCGATCGATCCTTCGACAGGCTCAGGATGAGGTGGCCTTCTCGAAGCTCAAGGCGCTGCTGCGCAAGGCCGCCGAGCGCAATGTCGAAGGGCTATGGTCGGCCATCGGACACCTCATCGACACTGTCACCCCAGACGAGTGCGCCAACTTCTTCGCTGCGGCAGGATACGACCCAGATTAAACCGGAAACGCTCTAGCTAGGCCTCGTCGATGCTCAGCCAGGATTGACTGATCCATCCTTGGTAGACGGGCGTACCGGCAGAAATTTCCGGTTGTCGCCGCCATGGACCCCAGTCCCGCGTCATGACCTGACCGGGTGGCTTTG
>NZ_AKFK01000035.1:0-1229 GCF_000272495.1 Methylobacterium sp. GXF4
ACTTAAAATCTTGCACTCCTAACGGGGTATGCCGGTTCGACTCCGGCCGTCCGCACTATCATATGGCAAGCGAAGATCTGGTGATTTTACAAATCTTTAGCTGGCTGGTTCGGCGGCGGCTCCGTGACAGTCGGGGACATGGTGGCTTCGGAGATCTTGCGCCCCTGTGACCGGCTTTGTGCCACCCGTTCGAGTTCTTCATGAAGGTCGTCAGTGCGCAGATGACCGTACCGGGCCGTCATCTGGAGCGTCGAATGACCGAGCACTCGGCTTAAGCGATAGAGATCGCCGCCGCCCTGGACCCACCACGAGGCGAAGGTGTGTCGGAGATCGTGCCAGCGGAAGTTTTCGATGTTCGCTCGTCTACACGCACCGACGAACGCCTTGCGCGGATCGCTGACTCGATCGCCACCCGGTCCATGAAGGAGGAAGACCGATTGCGGTCGAGCGCGGCGCTCCAGTAGCTCCCGGATCACCGTGAGCGCTTTTCGCGACAGCGGGACCTGCCGGGGACGGCCTGCCTTCGTCTTCTCCAAATTTAGCTCACGACGCTGGAGGTCGATGTTCGTGAGCGTCAGGCCGAGCAACTCTGCCTTGCGCATGCCGGTCTCAACCGCGAGCACCAAGATCGGCCGCAGAGGTTCGGATGCGGCTTCGTGCAGTCGGTTGAACTCTTCGTGCGTCAGGTAGCGCGTCCGGGGACGGCTCTCGCGCAGCACCTTCTTGACCGCCTTCGTGACCGGGGATGTGTCCACCCACCCCCAGCGCTCAGCCATCGTGAACATAGAGCCCAGGAAAGCCAGATCGCGCCGGATCGTCGCATCAGCGACCCCGGTACGTTTACGGGCGGAGATGAAGTCTGCGAGCGTGCGTCGGTCGATCTCATCGAGATGTATCGGACCTAGGATGCGGCTCAGAGTCTGGCTGTTGTAGCGGTAGGTCTCGACTGTCCCATCCTTGAGTCGGGCTTCGGTGAAGAACCGCTCGGCTGCTTCGGTGAGGAGATATCGTGGCCGAACTTCACCGCGACCCGAACGAGAATGCTCCTCCATCAACTTGGCCAAGAACACCAGGGCCTCGGCCTTCTTCGCGGTCCTAGCGCTCCGCCGGACATGGACTCCGTCCCGCCGGAACCTCACCCACCAGACATCACCCCGCCGGTAGACCCCCGCCACATGCCCTCACCGTTGACTGCCGACGCCAAGAGTCTGAGTCAAAACGAAAAATTG
>NZ_AKFK01000036.1:0-1281 GCF_000272495.1 Methylobacterium sp. GXF4
ACCGCGAGTACGAGGAGTCCTATCACCCTGGCATCCGCACGGGTGTGACCGAGTGGGGATCGGAGATGACCCGCCTGATCGAGAACCGCACCGACTCCCCGGTCTTCGAGAAGTTCCGCTCGTCGAGGGGCAACTGCTACCGCTACGTCGGCGGCCAGCCTGTGGTCTCGGTGATGGCGAAGGTGGTGTCCATGGTCGGCGCGACGGCGCGCTGAGGGTCCGGGGCGCGGGGTCGAGAGGCTCCGCGCCCTTCGTGTTCAGGCGGGTGAGGCCGGTCTCGATGTAGGCAGTGTAGGGTATGTAGACCTCTTTATTCCTCTTAGAATTCAGTAAGAGGTGGTCTGAGAGATGGAGCTTGTTCTCTCTCCGCCTACACACCCTACACAGGCGCACACCGGGCACGATCGGGCGCTCGGCGATCTTCCTGGGCTGCGGAGCGCTGAAGATCACCCGGCCAGACTCAGCAAGGCCATCAGTGAGATCGACTCCCCGGCCGGACCGATATCGGCGCGCCGACCCTGACCGAGACCGTGTCGAAGACGTACATCTCGTCTTCTCGGAGATCGTCTCCGCGAGTATCGGCGCCCAGGGTCGCAGGCGGACCTGACCGACATTCTCGACTTCGTGGCCTGAAGCGGCGGTTGATGCCAACCGTGGCCGAGACCCTGCCGAAGACGGCCATGTCTTCGGGCGATCCCCCGTGGCGGGATGGTTCTCCTCGAAGTAGGCCACCGCCGGTACATTCGCAGCCGGGGGGTGACCGCATCGCCACAAGAACATCGCCGGGATCGTCACCGGAACTTCACCCTCGCGGGCGGGATCACCGGGGGCTTCTCGGAGATCTGGATGGCGCCCGCCCCTCCGTCGAAAATGTCGTTCGAGAAGGCGGCCGCGACAATCTTCTCGGCGGCGCACGAAGGGGATCCGCGCATGGTGCCGTCACCGACCCTGGCGGTCTCGTCTTCGACGTAACGAAAATCGAAACCCCGGCCGGAAGCGCTCGGCGAGATCTCGGCGCCGACCTTGGACCAGATCGCAACCGTGAGGTCGGGACACACGGAGGTTCCTCCGCGGTGGTTCGTGCTGGCCACCGAGAAGGTCGTATCGGTGCTCTCCGACGCGCACGACGTGAAGACGCCTCACTGCCTTCCGTTCTGGACTGTGACCAGTCAGCCCGAGATCGCCGTAGAAATAGAAATTGGCTTATCTGCCCCGCAAGTCTCTGAAGAAAATGCGGAAATCCAATTTCGATCGTGATCGAGATGCCACTTAAAATCTTGC
>NZ_AKFK01000037.1:0-1052 GCF_000272495.1 Methylobacterium sp. GXF4
CGACCCACAACAGCCATGTGGACGGACGCCAGCGGTTCCCCGAAGCGGTCATCTAGGATGAGCGCTTTCTGTAGGCTCTGCGCGGCGGTCGCGCAGCAGCATCGTGTCAGATCGCAGACTTTCGAGGTTCGTTCCGCTACAGCCTCTTCTGGGCTGTACAGAGATACCGCATGACCGTATCGAGTGACGATGACCTCGTGGGGCTCAAGAAGATCGGACGCATTGTCGCCGAAACGCTTGAGGTGATGGGCCGAGCCATCGAGCCTGGCATCACCGAACGAGAGCTGGATCAAATCGGCAGGGATTACCTGAGTGCGGCCGGTGCCCGTCCGGCTCCCGAACTGGTCTACGGCTTCCCGGGCGCGACCTGCATCAGCGTCAACGAGAAGATCGCGCATGGAATACCCGGCGATCGTCGTGTCCGGGCAAGCGACCTCGTCAACATCGACGTCTCTGCTGAGAAGGACGGCTACTTCGCGGATACGGGCGCGTCGTTCGCTGTGCCGCCGGTGGCGCGTGCGGTTGAACGGCTCTGCCGGGACGGGCGACGCGCGATGTGGACTGGGTTGCGTCAGGTCAGCACCGGCAAGCCGTTCGCTGGCATCGGTCGAGCGGTCGGCACCTTCGCTCGGCAGAACGGCTACACGCTCGTGCGCAACCTTGCCAGCCACGGGGTCGGTTTGTCGCTGCATGAGGAGCCAACTGAGATCGCAACTTGGCCCGACGCCTCCGAGCGCCGGGTCATGACGGACGGGCTCGTCTTCACCGTCGAGCCATTCTTGTCTCTCGGCGCGAACTTCGCCGAGGATGGTGACGATGGATGGACTCTCTATAGCCAGCCTAGAGCACCAACCGTGCAATACGAGCACACGGTTATCGCGACCCGCAATGGCCCATTGGTTTTGACGGTACCGTCGCCATAGGATCGGGGGCAGCTCAAGCCTGCCGATCCGGCATACACGTACAGGTATGGCTTGACGGACTGCGAGTTCCTGAGCAGCGTCTGCTTATGAGTTTGCGCTACTCATAAGCAGACAGTCGCAAATCCACCC
>NZ_AKFK01000038.1:0-734 GCF_000272495.1 Methylobacterium sp. GXF4
CCTCAGGCGCCCGGGATCAGCGACTGGATCGGGATCAGGTCCGGGCGGTATTCCTGCATCCCGCCGGCGATCCGCTCTTCCACCGCGTCGAGGAATTTCTCGGGGTCGGTGATCGAGCACTGGCGCAGGTCCCAGAAGGCGTAGCGCCACCAGCGCACTGCCAGGTAGCGCTCAATCAGTTTGTCGGGAAAGCGCATCTTCACGACCCGGGCCGGGCTGCCGGCCACGATCGCGTAGGGCGGCACGTCCTTGGTCACCACCGCCATGGCGCCGATGATCGCCCCGTCGCCGATGGTGATGTCGGGCATCAGGAAGGCGCCGTGGCCGATATAGACGTCGTTGCCGATGCGCACCCGCTTGGGCCACAGATAGGGGCCGCAGATCTCGTAATCCTCCGCGCGCGGATCGAGGCGGTCGAACACGGCGGAATGGTGCGTGTAGAACAGCGGCGAGGTCGAGCCGCAATGGACCGGGTGGCTGCCGCGCCCGACCTGGACGCTCTCGCCGATCGAGCAGTAGCGGGCGATGTCGGCGCCGAAATAATAGCCGCTCACCGCGTAGGAGAACGCCCCCATGGTGAGGCAGTAATCGATCCCCATCCACTTGATGCTGCAGGGCGGTTCGAAGGTGCAATCCTCCGGCAGGCCGAACGGGGCCGGGTGCAGCACCGAGATGCCGCGCCGGAGCATCTCCTGCTTCATGTCCTCGTTGACGGAGATCATGCGGCGTCCTCG
>NZ_AKFK01000039.1:0-980 GCF_000272495.1 Methylobacterium sp. GXF4
AGGCGCTTGATGTCGGCGTCGACCATCTCGGTGATCAGCGACTCGAGGCTGGTCTGCGCCTCCCAGCCGAAGGTCGCCTTGGCCTTGGCCGGGTTGCCCAGCAGCACCTCCACCTCCGCCGGCCGGAAGAAGGCCGGGTCGATCACCAGGTGGTCGTCGATGTTCAGCCCGACATGCTTGAACGCGATCACGCACATGTCCCGCACCGTCGTCGTGCGGCCGGTGGCGATCACGTAATCGTCCGGCTTGTCCTGCTGCAGCATCAGCCACATCGCCTGGACGTAGTCCCGGGCGTGGCCCCAGTCGCGCTTGGCGTCGATGTTGCCCAGCCGCAACTCCTTCTGCTTGCCGAGCTTGATCCGCGCCACCGCGTCCGTGACCTTGCGGGTGACGAACTCGACGCCCCGCAGCGGGCTCTCGTGGTTGAACAGGATGCCGTTCGAGGCGTGCAGCCCGAAGCTCTCCCGGTAGTTGATCGTCATCCAGTGCGCGTAGAGCTTGGCCACGCCGTAGGGCGAGCGCGGGTAGAACGGCGTCGTCTCGCTCTGCTGCGCCTCCTGGATCAGGCCGAACATCTCGGAGGTCGAAGCCTGGTAGTACCGAGCCTGGGGGGCGACCGAGCGCAGGCATTCGAGCATGTGCACGGCGCCGAGGCCCGTCACCTGGCCGGTGAGCAGCGGCTGCTGCCAGGAGGAGGTGACGAAGGATTGCGCGGCGAGGTTGTAGATCTCGTCCGGCTTGGCGGTCTGGACGATGCGCAGCAGCGCCGACTGGTCCAGCAGGTTGCCGTCGACCAGCTCGACATCGTCGAGGATACCGAGCCACTTCAATCTGTGGTCGAACACCCCGGCATGGCTGGAGCGGCGCACGATCCCGGTGACCGTGTAGCCCTTCTGCAGCAGCAGCTGCGCCAGATACGCGCCGTCCTGGCCCGTAACCCCCGTGATCAGCGCGCGCTTGCCCGTCATGAAACCGTCCCG
>NZ_AKFK01000040.1:0-968 GCF_000272495.1 Methylobacterium sp. GXF4
TTGTCCTCCCAGGCGAGCGCCTGGGCGACGATGGCGTCGAGGTCGTCGTGGCGGGGCTGCCAGCCGAGCCGCGACCGGATCCGCCCGGCCTCCGCCACGATCCGGGCTGGATCCCCCGGACGGCGCGGGCACAGCCGCACCTCGAAGTCCCGCCCCGAGATCCGCTTGACCACCTCGATCACCTCCAGAACCGAGTAGCCCCGGCCGTAGCCGCAGTTCAGCGTCAGGCTCTCGCCGCCCCCGCGCAGGTGGTCGAGCGCCACCCGGTGCGCCTCCGCCAGGTCCGAGACCTGGATGTAGTCGCGCAGGCATGAGCCGTCCGGCGTCGGGTAGTCCGTGCCGTAAACGTCGAGCCGCGCCCGCTGCCCCAGCGCGGCCTGGGTCGCCACCTTGATCAGGTGCGTGGCGTCCGGGGTCGACTGCCCCGAGCGCCCGGCCGGATCGGCGCCGGCGACGTTGAAGTAGCGCAGCACCACGTACGAGAAGCCGTGGGCGGCCGCCGCGTCGGCGATCATCCACTCGCTCATCAGCTTGGAGCGGCCGTAGGGGTTGATCGGGTTGAGCGGCAGATCCTCGGGCACCGGCACCACCTCGGGCTCGCCATAGACGGCGGCTGTCGAGGAGAAGATCACGTGGCGCACGCCCGCGCGGGTGGCGGCCTCGATCAGGGCGCGGGTCTTGACCGTGTTGGCCAGGTAGTAGCCGAGCGGGTCGGCGACCGAGTCCGGCACGACGATCCGGGCGGCGAAATGGGCGAGCGCGTCGATCCGGTGCTGCAGGATGGTCTGGGTGACCAGCGCCTGGTCGGCGACGTCGCCGACCACGAGCTTGACGCCCTCGGGCACGGCCCAGTCGAACCCGGTGGACAGGTCGTCGAGGACCACGATCTCCTCGTGGCCCGCGTCCAGCAGCGCCAGAACCATGTGGCTGCCGATATACCCCGCCCCGCCCGTCACCAGAACCGCCAT
>NZ_AKFK01000041.1:0-718 GCF_000272495.1 Methylobacterium sp. GXF4
CTGTCGAAGTACGACTTCCCGGGCGACGACATCCCGATCACCAAGGGCTCGGCGCTGATGGCGCTGGAGGACAAGGAGCCCAAGATCGGCAAGGACGCGGTCCTGAAGCTGATGGAGACGGTGGACAGCTACATCCCGCAGCCGGAGCGTCCGATCGACCTGCCGTTCCTGATGCCGATCGAGGACGTGTTCTCGATCTCGGGCCGCGGCACGGTGGTGACGGGTCGCGTCGAGCGCGGCATCGTCAAGGTCGGCGAGACGGTGGAGATCGTCGGCATCCGGGCGACCACGACCACGACGGTGACGGGCGTGGAGATGTTCCGCAAGCTGCTCGACCAGGGCCAGGCGGGCGACAACGTCGGCGTGCTGCTGCGCGGCACCAAGCGCGAGGACGTGGAGCGCGGCCAGGTCGTGTGCAAGCCGGGTTCGGTGAAGCCGCACACCAAGTTCAAGGCCGAGGCCTACATCCTGACCAAGGAGGAGGGCGGTCGCCACACGCCGTTCTTCACCAACTACCGGCCGCAATTCTACTTCCGGACCACGGACGTGACCGGGGTGTGCGAGCTGCCGGAAGGCACCGAGATGGTGATGCCGGGCGACAACGTGACCATGGACGTCACGCTGATCGTGCCGGTGGCCATGGAGGAGAAGCTGCGCTTCGCCATCCGTGAAGGCGGCCGCACCGTCGGCGCCGGCGTCGTCGCCGCCATCAACGACT
>NZ_AKFK01000042.1:0-761 GCF_000272495.1 Methylobacterium sp. GXF4
TCTGCGCCGCACCATAGGGTTGAGATGTCCGATGTGGCCGATCAGATTGCGGATCAGGTGAGCGAGGCTGCGGAGGCCGTGGCGGAGGCGGTTCTGCCGGAGACGCCGTTCGTGGCCCGGGGGCTTCGGCTGGACTGGGCGGCCAAGCGCGGTCTCGACATCGGGGTCGCGGCGACCGCGCTGTTCCTGCTGCTGCCGCTGATGCTGCTGATCGCCGCCCTGGTCTGGGCCGGCGACCGCAAGGCGCCGATCTTCCGGCACACCCGGCTCGGCCGGGACGGGCGCAGCTTCGGCTGCCTGAAGTTCCGCTCGATGGTCACCGACGGCGAGGCGGTGCTCGCCGCGCATCTGGCCGCCAGCCCCCGGGCCCGGGCGGAATGGGCGGCCACGCACAAGCTCAGCGACGACCCGCGGATCACCGCCATCGGCCAGGTGCTGCGCAAGACCTCCCTGGACGAGCTGCCGCAGCTGTGGAACGTGCTGCGCGGCGAGATGAGCCTGGTCGGGCCGCGCCCGATCGTCCAGGCCGAGGTTGCCCGCTACGGCCGGGCGTTCGCCACCTGCTTTGCGGTGCCGCCGGGCGTCACCGGGCTGTGGCAGGTCTCGGGCCGGTCCGACACCAGCTATGCCGAGCGCGTGGCGCTGGACCTGGACTATGCCAGCCGGTGGAGCCTGCGCCGGGACATCGCGATCATGCTGCGCACCGTCCCGGCCGTGCTCGCCCAGCGCGGCAGCAAGTAACGCGGCCGCCGCGCCGCGGG
>NZ_AKFK01000043.1:0-473 GCF_000272495.1 Methylobacterium sp. GXF4
GGCAGGGGGTTCGGCCGGCGGCGCCGCGGGGGGCGGAGCGGGCGGCGGTGCGGCGTCCCCCGGGGCCTCCCCGGGCAGGCCGAGGCATTGCCCTAAAGCCGTCAGGGCGTCGGGCAGCATGTCCGGCCCGGCGCCGTCCTGGAGGCCGGCGACGTAGGTCTCGATCCGGTCGAGGGCGAGGTGGACCGCGTTGGCCGCCTCGCGGTCGAGGGCGCGCGCGCCGGTGCGGACCCGCTCGAACAGGGTCTCCAGCCGGTGGGCGACCGCCTCCACGGGGGGCAGGTCGACGGCGCGGGCGGCGCCCTTCAGGCTGTGCGCACGGCGGAACACGTCGTTCCAGTCCGGGGTCGCGCTCCCGAGCGCGGCCCGGATCGCCGTGACGTGCTCGCGGTGCTCGACGTCGAAGGCGGCGAGGAGGAGCTGGCGGATATCGGCGGCCAAGACGGCGCCCGCCCTCAGTGCCGGTAGCGTTC
>NZ_AKFK01000044.1:0-492 GCF_000272495.1 Methylobacterium sp. GXF4
ATGGGCAAGGAAAAGTTCTCCCGCACCAAGCCGCACTGCAACATTGGCACGATCGGTCACGTCGACCACGGCAAGACGTCGTTGACGGCGGCGATCACGAAGGTTTTGGCGGAGACGGGCGGGGCGACGTTCACGGCCTACGACCAGATCGACAAGGCGCCTGAGGAGAAGGCGCGCGGGATCACGATCTCGACGGCGCACGTGGAGTACGAGACGCAGAACCGGCACTACGCGCACGTCGACTGCCCCGGCCACGCCGACTACGTGAAGAACATGATCACCGGTGCCGCCCAGATGGACGGCGCGATCCTGGTCGTGTCGGCGGCCGACGGCCCGATGCCGCAGACCCGCGAGCACATCCTGCTGGCCCGCCAGGTCGGCGTCCCGGCGCTGGTGGTGTTCCTGAACAAGGTCGACATGGTCGACGACGAGGAGCTGCTGGAGCTGGTCGAGCTCGAGGTGCGCGAGCTTCTGTCGAAGTACGACTTCCCG